>CALJIQ010000495.1 GCA_937973995.1 uncultured Saprospiraceae bacterium | reverse complement strand
AGTAGTGTGACATTATTAATTATTGATTATTAATTATTTTCCAGACGCTACTGAATACGCCTAATTAGCTAATAATCAGTAATTAATAATCAATCAACTGAAAAGCAAAGTTGTTAACTTATTTTTGTCAGACTACTTACTCTATATGATCCAAATTAAAAATTACTTACTATCGCTTGGCAGATCAGTCATTTCAAGTATCGCTTTTTATCCAACCATCATTTCTTTTGGATTTATTGTGCTGGCAATTATTGTTTTGACTTTAGATAATGATAGCCAGTTGACAGAGTACCTTTTGGATAATATGCCCTATCTAGTTATTAATAATGCGGATACTGCTAGAACGATTCTAAGTACTTTTATAGCAGGACTGCTTTCGCTCACTGTTTTTAGTTTTTCGATGGTGATGCTTATTTTGAATCAAGCTTCCTCCAATTACTCTCCTCGCTTACTCCCAGGGTTAATCGCTAACAAAAGACACCAGATGGTACTGGGTACTTTTCTAGGTACTATTGTTTATTCGGTGCTGGTTTTAATTTCTATTTTGCCAGACGGCGACGAATATACCTTACCTGGGTTAGCTATTATATTGGGGATTGGTTTTGGAATTAGTTGTCTTGGTGTTTTCGTATATTTTATCCATTCCATATCTCAAGAAATTCAAATCAATCACATTTTAAAGAGGATATTTGAAGGGACTAAGAGACAATTAAAATCTTTACGGAATAATGAGAATCAGGAAATAGATTCCCCCAATACTAAAGGATGGACAAACTTATACAGTATAGAAAATGGATACTATCAAGACATTAGCAAGAAAATGCTGGTTGACTTGGCAGTGGAGCTAAATACTATTTTGGAAATAATACCGATCAAAGGGATTTTCCTATTAAAAGATGTACCTGTTATTAAGAGTAAGAAAAAGTTATCAAAAGAGGAAGCCGAAAAAGTATTGTCTTGTTTACAATATTCTAACAACCCCGTGGAAGGTGGTAATTACGTACATGGGATTAAACAGATTTCAGAGATCACGGTAAAAGCCATGTCTCCCGGTATAAACGATCCAGGAACAGCAATTAATGCCATTGACTATTTAACGGAATTATTAGCACTTCGCAAACAGTTAGAAGACAATGAATATCATCTGGATGGGGATAAACAATTAAGGGTTATTCAAACCACCGTTACTTACAAAGATTTACTTTACAATGTACTAGCATCCATTCGTCAGTACTGTAAGCACGATGTGGTAATTCTTCAGAAATTACTAGTCCTATTGAAGTATTTAGCTGATACGCCTTCTGCTACAAACAGGTACCAACAAGTCATTAAGAATCAATTAGCTATTTTGATGGAAGATGCTACCTTATTCATCAAGAATGAAAAGGACTTGGCGGTCTTGGAACAATTCGCTAAACAAATTGAAGGGTAAGATACAAAAACGGATAGTATTAATTCCTACTCCATCCCGATCTTTTTTCCTAAGGCATTGTATTCTATATCTATCTTTTTAAAGCCTTTTCCGTCCAATTCTACATCATAGAAAATGCCCTTTTTGGGATGATGTACCAATTCAATTTCTTCAATATCATCTTTGTCGTATTCTCGCTCAACAGCATCCTGAACTGCTTTTGGCATCTCTTTAAACTTGATATTATGCTCTGTTTCGATCCAGTTACCATCGGATGAGAAATCTGCTCTATATTTTTTATCATTTTCTTTAAAGTGTGCCTCGTGATTGCCATTGCTGTCTATGCGCCAAGATACTTTTTTTGCCTGCGGGTATTTTTTGGCAAATGCATGATCCAGCATGGACTGTTGGGCTGCCTTTTCTTCAACTTGCGCACATGCAAAGAGCATACAGCAACATAAAAAAATGATTGTCTTTTTCATAATTTGAGTACTAAAAATGTAAAAGGTGTCCTTTGAATGAAGGACACCTTTTCCAAATATATGTTACATTTTTATTGACTGGGGAAACTAGAAAATATCTTCAATGGTATAAGATATATCCCTGAAGTTAAAACGATCTCCTTTTTCCATATCTATCATTTTTAGATAGATGGGGGATAGGGTGGAGATACACATCACCTCTTTGTTGTCAATAGTAAAATTACTTGTATGAACGGATATAAAAAATATTCCTTGGTTGGTTACTACTACTGCTTCTGGTTCTACTTTGGTAGAAAAATTCCCACTAATTTCAATCAATTCTAATCTTGCTAAACTTCTAACGGATTCGTCTAGATTCCTTGCTAGTTGATTTGAAATTTCATGATTTGCTTCATTTTGAGAATTATAGACTAGATCTATTTCTTCTGATGCTGGAGCTACTTTCGTTTCCTGTAGTCGAGCAATCTGCACTTCAAATTCATTTATCCGTCGCTCTACTAATCTTTTTGCTTGTTTGACTACTTCTTTTTTAAATTTTTCTTTTTTCATAATATATTGGATGAAGTTATTTTATTGATGCCAACTTAGGCGTATTCTTTTTTGCGTGAGGGTAAAAAGACATCAATCGATTGATTTCGCTACAAGCTTCCAAAACTTCTAATTTTATCATTTTTAATTCTTGTCTGATTTGGTTGCGTTGTGCTTCTTTTTGATGAATAGTCAACGGCTGGGTGGCGTGTTGTTGCAAACATTCTTTTTGGTGTTTTAATATTGCCGCTTGCTTTCTCAATAGACTGTTGAAATGGTCCATCTTATCCTCTTGTAGCCTTGGAACGGCTACTTCCGAAGTACTTACTTCTTCCACAGAGGCAACTGACATACTATTTTTTTTAACCTCTGCTAAAGCTGCTACTTCTCTCTGTAAATATTCATGCAATTTCACCGCTTTTTCGTATCTTAATTCTGCTTGGCGATGTCCAGGATTATTGGTGTAATTTGGCTCACAAGCCGTGAATACAATAAAGAGAAGAAATAAATAAAAGGTATTGGGATTTTTCACAGTATATTGGTTTAAGTAAGAAAAAGAATTTAACCTATGTCAATTTTCTCTAGAACAGGTGACTACTTGAGATGTTCAACTCGATAGAAATTTTAAACATACTCTCACTAATTTTTTCTTGCTTAACACAGCTTAGTAATATATATAAGGAATCATCCAACTAGCCAATATCCAAATTAGAAAAGATAGCCCAATTTTTTAATTCTATCATAATAGTCTAACCTTTTATATACGAATACAAAGAGACCTTCCAATCTTATCGTCTTTAGTTAATCGGGAAGTCGAGGTAAGATGTTAAAAATAAATTGCAAATCGAACATAAGGCTTACTCATTAGTTTTAGCCAAGAAAATATCATTATTCAACCTAAAAATTTAGTATTATGAAAAATTATATTCTATCATTTTTCTTGTTCTTTGCACTCTGTGTATCGACTCCTACATTTGCACAATTGAATATTATTCCAAAGATTGGAGTCAACACGGTTGACATTAGAAATGATCTAGATGACTATGCATTTGAAGGTTCTCGAGGGTACAATGTAGGTGTGGATTTTCGCATAGGTGAGAAACTCATCGTTCAACCGGGGATTCATTACTACAAATTAAAAACAGAGCTAGAAGATATTAGTAATGAACCTGTGGCGAATCTTAATGGTTTTTCCAACACTAGTATCCGTGTCCCTTTAATGATAGGAAGGGGTATAGGAGAAAACGAACAATTGCAATTCAGAATTCTAGCAGGTGGTCTAGCCGCATTTAGGATGAAGGTGGATAGCGAAGATGTTGACTTCTTTAATGATGAAGACAATTTCAAAGCAGCCACTTTCAGTGCCATCGGAGGTGTAGGTGTAGATATTAGCCGTATTGCTATCAATCTTACTTATGAATACGGATTAAGTGATATACTAGAAGAGGGTAACGGCACCAGAAATAATATTGCCAGTTTAACACTTGGCTTTGTATTTTAACCCCCTTTTCCTTTTTTACCCCTCTCGATTTATCTAGGTCTGACGGAGGAAGAAATGCATCCTGAAAAAGTATCTGAATACAGACTTTTCGTCTGGTAAAGAGCCCGAAACGAATCTGTATTCAAAGAGGGATACCATCATCTCCCTTCGTCAGCCTCCAATCTCCTTAGCAGCTTACCTAAACTCAACAACTTACTAAAAGTAAGTGGGTTCATAATATGAACAACTAAAGTCTTTCTCATATATACCTAAAACTAAGCTCAGTATGAGCCGCTAGGAAAATACCCGGCTCAATTAATAGATTGGAGGATAGCTGCATATTCCGCTAACCTCTGACCCCCCATTCCATTTTTGTTTGACCCTCCTATTCCGCTAAGCTTTGCCCCCCCAATGGAAGGGTTGATCAGTTCTAATTTGCTAAGTGTTGCTGGTTAGGATTTTCAATCCGACACCAGTATTTTTCTTGCCTCTGGCAAGTAGTGCTATCTAAAAATACTCGCCAGAGGCGAGATAATACAGGTTGCGGACTACAAGTCCTCACCAGCATTTTGAGAACTGATCAGCCCTGCCCCCAATGGGGATAAAACTCTCAGCTCAATTAGCGGCTCATTACCATATTGATTTATCGGCTACAAGAGTAGCTAAACCAAAAGATAAAGCAAGTGTAGAAAATATAGTAGATACCGCCTACACCCGTATCTAAGCACCTATGCACAAGGAGGAGTTTCACAGTTTAGAAGTTACATATTACCAAATTTAGATATGTATTTTTGAACCAGTAATTACCTAATATTTTAGCTCCATCTGAGTAATTTTGTTCTTTTATATTGTATGTTTTCAGAGGGGGGTAGAGCTAGTGGAATATGCAATTAGCACTTGATTAGCTATGTAGTTGGGAGATAGGATAATAACTATGGAAAGATTATACTTTTTCGTAGATTAGGAATACGGTAGAAAAGAAAAATCATTTATAGGGAATCCGAAAATTAGTGGCTACCGAATAGGAGACAAGAGAAGTTTATAATAAATGCTGTTTTGAAACAAGACCAACAAAGCAGCAAAGGGCATCTAAAAATAAGAAAACAAGACTTGCTGACGATCCGCTGAAATTATTTAGTAATGAGGAAAAAATAGAAGAATCGGCGAAGTTACCAGGGGGATGAAATTAGCATATTGGCTCAAAATAGACTACTTGAAGGAAATCCACCTAGAGATTAATTTCCATTGTGGGATTTGATTTGGTCTTCCCCAATTCTTCTAAAGATTCACTAGAAAAAGTGAACACTAAAATTAGATCTAGAATGTATATATTGAGTTGATATTTTTTATATTTTTCTTTCTGACTAGGCCTTAAAGTCTAGCTTAAATCTTAGCCAATAAACGCAGTACAACCATTACGACTGCTACCACTAATAAAATATGGATTAAGTTCCCGACCATTGCTCCGAAACCTATATAGCCTAATAACCATCCAACTACTAATAAGATGATGATAATATTTACAATACCTCTCATGATTTGAATTTTTTTGAGATGAAAAATATCTAGATTTTTGCTTAGTACATTTCAAACTAAATCTAGTTTACTGTCTTCTCTAAAAAGTTTCAGGCTTTTATTTGTTCAATTGGTTGTGAGTGATTTTGAAAAAAATAATTATCATCAAAAAAATTAAATCATTTTACTTCTGTCCGACCATCTATTTTACTCCTCCAAATTGACTTCCAAAAACATCGGGAAATGGTCAGGACCTACGTGTGGCAATCGGCGGATCACTCTCAACTAAGAGTTGTGTTCTTGCGGCATCCCACATTTTAACCTACCATGCGGATACATTTAACGTGGATAACGCCATAAAGGCAAGCATCATAAAACTAATGGAATAGTGAATAATCATAATTCTATTTTTTATTATGCATAGCTATCAAACACTTTCCGTGCGCCTCGCTTTTTTTACTGCTACTTTAGGGGCAATAATTTCTTGTACAATTGGTGGAAGTTTTTTTAGCCGTTTGGGTTCTGCTAGATATGATTGAATAAAAGGTAGTGCTAAGGGAATTAGTTTCGTCAAAAAATAATTGTAATTGCTACTCCTATTCACTACTTGATTACGAGGAGAGTTACTAGATAGAAACTGTTTTGCTCCTAAGGTTACCAATCCAACTGCACCTGCAGGTATAGCTACTTTCTTTACCAAAAAATCTTTTGCCTGAGATTTGGTAGTTCCAAAACTATTGATGAAAGCTTTTTTTGACACTTCCATTTCCATCTTTATTTTTTGTTTTTCTTGCTTCAATTGATCTAGTGTGCGAATGGTTGAACTCATAAAAATTAATTTAAATAAGGAAGGATAAAAAAACAAGTGTTGCGTTTTTCAAAGGATTTCTTTACTCAAAGAAAGATTCGAGTACATTAGACAATACAGGGTTAGTAACTAATTGCTCTCTGAAAAAATAGACTAGTAAACCAGCTAATGTATAGAGTCCCGTAACAATAAGAAATGCGCCTGAATAAGTGCCTAGCAACGATCCCAACCATATACCTACTGTAATAGAAAGCATGATGATTACCAAAGTAGCTATCATGAACAGAACGGCAGCTGTGACTAGGGAGGAAGTAGTCTTTGCTATTCGTTCTGCACTTTCTAGTTTGAACAAATCAACTTGCTTCTGGACATATTGATTTGCGTACTCAAAGGATTCACCTGCCTGTTGTAGTAATTCGTTATGGCTACTCATTATTTTGAATTTATTCGACAATAGTTAATGGATACACTGCTGCTGCTAAAATAAACTGTGAAAAAAAAGTTCTTTATTTCGTCCAGAACATCTCTTCTATTCGAAGTGGAGATGGCAGTCGGACAAAACACAAGAACCTTTTTACTTCCAGAAAATAAATTACGATATTGTACCGTTTTTAGCTGCATTTTCTAATTCGTAGGACTTAGACGCTAGTTTGCGTTTTGCTTTTTCTATTCCTTTATCAAAACTACTTGTTGTCTTCTCTACCGCCTCTTCTGCTTGGTTGGTTAATTCATTCACTTTGTTGCTGGCAACAGTAGCTGTATCGTCAATCATTTTCTTGGTTTTATTCACCATTTCTGTTGCTTTCTCAGTGATTAACTCAGAGTTTTCATTCAACTTTGCTCTGGCTTCTTTTTCTAATTGCTCATACCTTTTTTTGGCTTTCTTTGCCATTTTTTTACCCTCTTTTGTTTGGGTTAAATAATACGCTGCAGATCCCCCAACTAATACGCCAAAAGCTAGTGCCCACATATTTCCATTATTGTTACTCATAATAATAATTTTTAGTTATTAAGAAATTTGTAATATTTTGTATTCCATTTCAAACTACTATACACTTTTTGTAAAACCCATCACTTGGCATCCCATCCCTTCGGGTTCAGAAGCTTACACTTCTTCATGCTACGTGACGGGAAATGGTCTTTTGGGGGCAGAAAATCTATATTTCGCT
>CALJIQ010000494.1 GCA_937973995.1 uncultured Saprospiraceae bacterium | reverse complement strand
TAAGTTGCATCTAGTTAATGTCCCGTAGTCAACATCTAAGCGGGTGGCTTGTCAAAAAACTGTTTGAGCATTAGCGTAGGCTTGATGCCAGAGCATCAAAGAGCTAAGAAGCGAGTTTTTTTTGACTAGAATTTTTTGTTTCTTTTTTTTTCGATGAAAAAAAGAAAGTCAAAATCTAAATTCAACTTATCATAAATTGATTGACTTACCACTTAGGGCTTAGGCAAATAATAACCTACCCATTTTACTTGCTCTTTTTTCCTCATGCTTCGTTAGAAAGCCTCGCCTTACCTAAGGGTATGCCTATGTTTTCTGCCTTGCCTGAGAAAAAAATAGCTGCCTAAAATTTGGGTAGTTTATTTATTTCCTAACCCCTTACCATCTAGATGGTTCTATGGTACTCCCCAATGGGGTCGCATACGCTGCAATTAAAAATTAACTAAAGTGTAATTAACTAATCGACAAACTAATACCTACTCGATAAATAACCCTCCCCTAACCCCTCCCTTAAAATGGAGGGGAATTCCTCCTCGAAAAAGGAATACTTTTATCGAGGGGACACTCCCCCTCTTCGTAAGAGGGGGTTGGGGGGAGTTCATTAGTTGAAGAGATTTAAGCCATCCCAGACGTTGTGGCTAGTAAGAACAATATCAGAGATGGCAGGCAATTCCAAAAATGCCAGCCATCTAGTAAGAACCTATCACTCCTCCCGCCAAGGCGCCGCATCCACCGTCTCCGGCTCATTATCAATTTCATTCACCGAAATATCTCGTCGATCAAATTCCAAGATTTTCACTTCGGTTCTTCGATTGTACTGGTGTTCTAATTCAGAGCAATCTACACCATCGGCACAATTGTTACGCAGGCGAGTTTCGCCGTAGCCTCGGGCTTTCAAACGGAAGGGTTGGATGCCTTTATCTTGGAGATAATCCACCGCCGCTTTGGCGCGCAAGCGAGAGAGCCAGCGATTGTAATTTGTAGCTCCTCTGGCATCCGTATGGGAAGACAGTTCAATGACCATGCTTGGATATTGTTTCATCATAGCTACCACTTCTTCCAAGGATTCTTGTGCGCCTGATCGGATATAATACCGATCAAAATCGTAATAAATTTTCTTTAGTTCGATGACTTGACCAACTTCTGGGAGGGGGGAATTGACTACGGTAATTGGTTCTGCCACAGGTGCATCTTCCCCTGGAATCATCATTAAATTAGCATTGATGATACCGCCTTTGGCACAGCCTGCATTGAGGGTAGAAGCAGTATTATTCGCTGTTTGAAAACCAGCTTTAGTACCGATAATTTCAAACTCACAGTGGCAAGGTAAGCAGTGCCATTCGTATTTACCAGAGGCATCCGTTTTCAATTCTAGTATTTCTCCATCACACAAATTTTTGATAGAGACGGACACATTGGACATCAAGGATTCATATTTTTTATTAAAGGCACGTCCCTTTAAGGTTAAGCAGGCGCTCTTTTTTAGCGGAATGCAAAACTCCAATTGGTTCGTTCCTTCTAAGGTAGTAAAGAAGGGTTGTTCCGCCACTTCATAGCCATCCTTTTGCGCTACCAAGTAATAATGTTCGTTGGGAATGACGTCCATTGAAAATGCTCCATCCTCTTCCGTCCATCGTTTGATAACTTCTTTATTATTCGGCATGCCGCCTTCTTTGGTTAGTTTTAAAATGTACTCATTATCAATCTCCGTTTCTACCAAACGCATGGTAAAATCTTCTTCTATTTCTTGGTTCTTATTGATTTGTTCTTGGCTAATGCTGACTTGTGCATTTTCTATGCGTTCATTGGTCACCGCATCATAGACACAGATGGTCGCTTTTAGCTGACGTCCCAATTGTTCTTTATCCAAAATTCTAAAACTATAAATATCATCCTTTCCATAGCCGCCCTCTCTAGCAGAGGATAAGTATCCTTCGGTAGCGGTCGTATTTAAAATAAAACCAAAATCATCTTTGGAGGAATTAAAAGGCGTGCCTAAGTTGATCGGATTTTCCCATGCATTTTCATTGGTTTCTATGGAAGAAAAAATATCTAATCCGCCCAAACCGCCCCAACCATCTGAGGCAAAATAGAGCGTACCGTCATCGTGAATAAAAGGAAATATTTCATTGCCAGGTGTATTGATATCCTTTCCTAAGTTCACAGGTTCCGACCATTGACCACCAGAGAAAGAAGCATAGTAAATATCCATTCCTCCGAATCCACCTGCTCGATTGGAAGCAAAAAATAAGCGATTCCCATCTGCGGATAAGGCGGGATGGGCTTCGTCATATTCTTCTGTATTGAACGCCAATTCTTTGACATTTCTCCAATCCTCTCCTGTTCGAATGGCAGAATAGATATTCATTTTCATGATCCCTTTTTTGTCATTCTTTCGTTTGCCATTATTGTAGTGATTTCGACTAAAGAATAGTTTATCCCCTGACCTACTAAAGCAGACGGGCCCTTCATGGTACTTAGTAGAAATATTAGTAGAAAAGACCGATGGTTTTTCTAAGCTATTGTCCTCTCCTTTTTCTGCATAGAATAAGGTCATATAATTATCATTCATCCACGGATCAATATGACTACTGTTTTCGGAGGGTTTCTTTTTATTTTTTCCTTTCGGATGTCGGGAAGAGACAAATACAATTCCTTCTTGATAAAAGGCAGGACTAAAATCCAAACTACCCGAATTAATACGAGCTTCATTTTGAATCGTCGAATTGGTTCTCTTAAAACTTTTGATATTTTCAATCGCTTGACTCAAGTATTGCCCTCGTTGGTCGCTTCCTCCAATTCGTTCATTATACAATTGATAATATTCTCTAGCTTGTTCATATTTTTTATTGCTATGCAAGGCTTGGGCATAATGCAAAATATGAATGGGTTCCGTACTTTCTTGGACCACTTGCGAATACCATAATTCTGCACTTACGACATCGTGATTCAAGCGATAGCTATTAGCGATCTTGATTAAATCCTCAGTGCTCAAATCTCCTCTTTCCTCGAATAGGGGAATAGAGGCTTTGTACCCTAAGTGATCGTAGAGTTGGTTTGCTTTTTTCTTTTGGGAAAAGATGGTCCCAACTATTAATAACAGCAGTGATGTGAAGAGTAGTTTTTTCATATTTTGTGCGTTCTTTTTAACCACATTAGGGCACATTAGGAAATTCACATAGGCACATAAGATGTAGATTCAAAAAATGAACATCGAAAACGAATGTGAATCGCTATTGAGACAGTGAACTCCCCCAATGCTAATCCTTTCTGCCTCTTGGCAGAAGCCCACTCTCGTCTTAAAAAGAGGGGGAGTTTCCTCCATTACCAATATCTCTGTTACGGAGGAAACTCCCTCCCTTTGAAGGGAGGGTTGGGGAGGGTTATTTATCGAATTGTAATTCTTTTTACTCAATTGTATTTTTTTCACATTAGTACACATTAGCTTGACAGGATTAGCTCATCCATTAAACGAATATGGTTAGTTAGTGCGCTATCAATCAGATCACTTTGGAGTGATCAGATTGAACGAAAACGTCTAATCTGATGACTCAAAGTTCATCTGATTAGTGGTACTGGAACTAACTTTGTAACACCTTTAGATGTGTTTTTATATAAGGCTTTACGAACTCTTGCTTACTCTACAATCCTCTCACGGAGTTCGCAAAGCTCTTCACTTCTATGTGCACTTATGTGACCCAACTTATGTGCCCTAATGTGGTTAAAAAAATTAAAAAAACCGAGGATTCGTATTACCAACCTGTTTCTTACTAAGCGTATATTCCACCATAATTTCATACGTACCCGAATGAAAATCTCGCACTTGAGATAAAGTATAATCGTACGCTAAGCCTAGTTTTAAATTTTTAGAAAACAATATTTGTAAAATAAAATCCATGGAGTCTCCTCCGCTATTTCGGGTCTGTGTAATAGGCACCGGCGTAGCCCCTGGACTAGTAGGTTGGGTAATCCTTCTTCGGATACCCGTAACGCCACCGATTCGATAAGTGATTCCAAGATTTAATAAATCCATGAACACGACGCCCGCATGTAAGTCAATATCCAAGGGCGCATTGGGCGTATATTTGATTAAGCCATCTGGTTTAAATTTCAATTTATCAGTCAATGGAATAATGCCACCGACCATAATTAGTCCATGTCGTTCTTCATAAGAGAAGTCCGCATTGGGGTCTGTAGAACCAGAAAAAGTCAGGTCTCCCCGAAGGATACGAGGTAAGGAGGCCCCTGCATAGAACCGATCGCTATGGTAATACACGCCTGTCCCAATATTGGGTAAAAATTTCTGATCGCCATCCGCACCGAATAAAGGATCATTCGATTGGATGGAAGATACCTCTCTCCAGTTCACTCGATAACTTCTAATTAAGGCTTGCAGTCCCAATGCTAAATGTCCCTTCCCTAGTGGTATCCGATAGGCATATTGCAAATTGTAAAACCACGAATTGGTGGGTCCGATATCATCATGATGGATCGATACGCCTATGCCGATTTTATCTCCCAAGATGGGCGTGTGAAAACTAAAACTTTGACTGACAGGCGCACCGTCCAATTGCACCCATTGTGTTCGATATAAGCCAGAGAACGTCGGTCCCTCCTTGCTGCCCGCATAGGCTGGATTCAGCGCAATCTTATTGAACATGAATTGGGTGTATTGGACGTATTGTTGTGCTTGTCCTTGCCAGGCTAAAGCTAATAGAAATATGAAGGTAAAAAGTTTCTTCTGATTATGAACTCCCCCCTTCCCCCTCTTAAAAAGAGGGGGTGTCGTTTCAAAAAAAGCATATTGGAATTTCTTCATTTGTAATAAAATTATTATTTTTCAATTCATCTCTTAAGTTAAAAGAACATCACTTTCAGGATGATACTAAAAACTCTTCGTTAGTCAATATTTTCTCGGTTAACGATTCCCCCTCTATCAAGAGGGGGTTAGGGGGAGTTAACGTTGCAAGAATATATAACCACTCAACTGCGTACCAGATGGATCATTGATATTTAAAATATAGTAGTAAGTACCAGCTGGTAGGGGGTTGCCATTGTAGGTACCATCCCAGTCATTTTGGTAGTCATCACTAAAATAAATTTCGTCACCGTATCTATTGTAAATCGTTAGCGAACTGCCAGGATAAAATGCCAAACAAGGGACCGTAAATAAATCATTGAAACCATCATTATTCGGCGTCACTAATTCTGGGGCGAAACATTCGACCCCTTCTCCGATCACCACCGTAGCGGTGGCCTCTGCACATAAATCAGGACATTCCGTATGGCAAATTTGATAGCGGAAAGTTTCTACGCCTAAGGCATTTTCATTCGGGATATAAGTATAAATCCCTTCTCCATTTCTAACCACTCTGCCCAATCTTAACTCTGTAAGGATATAAATATTGATGTCGCCCGATTGGATTTGGTCATTCGCAATTAGATTTAAATCTTGTGTTTCGTTTAAGTCTAATTCAAAGAAATCATCGGTGGCACCAGGTGGAATATTATATTCTACAATCAAGGTATCGGTGGAAGTAGCGGTGCAATTTCCAGAAGCTAGGGTCCAGACAAAAGCGTTCGGTCCTGTCTGTAAATTGGTCACAATGGAATTGGGATTCGTAGGATCAATAATAATCGCCGAGCCATTATTATCCGCTAAAGACCAAGTACCAGCTGCCAATTGTGGAGGGGTGGCGGCTAGGGTTACTTCTGATTCGCAAGCATATATATACCCTGCGGTGTGTGCTACTTCTTTGGCTGGATTATCAATAATCACTTCTGTAATCACCTCGTTGGAGAAACCCGAATTGGTAAAGACCGAAGAGGTACAATTTCCAACAGAAGCAATGACATAATAACTGCCCGCATCTCGAATATCTACATTGTCTAAGGTCAAGGTAGCCCCTTCTCCTACAAACGCATTTCCATCTTGTCGGAACCACTCATAGCGATACCCGTCCACTGGATTTTGAACATAGAGATCAAAAGAAGTACCCGAACAAATCGGACTAGTATTGGCTGCTAAAGGTTGACCAGGCGCCGCTTGTACGCTTACCTCCATCGTGCTAACCGTAGAGGCACATCCATTTTCAATAATGCTTAAACTATAAGTACCACTATTGACGATCTGTGCATTTTCTATTATTGGGTTCACCGAATTGGATGTAAATCCTGCGGGACCAATCCAATTGTAGGTGGCAGTTGGACGATAATCTGTTTCTAATAAAATAGTTTCTCCCTCACATAAAGGGGTTGCTGGCGATCCATTCGTAGTGATACTCGGAGCGGATGGAACAGGGTTCACTACCACTGGCATTGGATTAGAAGGTTGAGAAAGGCAACCATTCACAATTAATTCTACGGTATAATCTCCTGCAAAATCTAGCTGCGCATTGGTAAGAATAATAGCAGGCTCGGAACTGGTAAATCCGTTTGGACCTGTCCAGAAGTACTCAACCGAAGCAGCATTGGCAGCCATCGGCACCGTTAATCGAATATCGTCTCCTTCACAAGTTGGGCCTTCATAGGCGATAGTGGGAACTGGTGGTTGTTCCCCAACAATGACTTGGGTGCTAGTTTCTTTAGACGCACATCCATTCGTTGTCACGACCAATCGATACGTGCCACTATTCGCTACCGTAGGATTATTAATCCTTGGAGTTCGCTCAACTGATTGAAATCCATTCGGTCCTGTCCAAGCATAGGAAGCACCAAAAATAGCTGGGGCAAATAATATGATATCGTCGCCTGTACAATAGTTCCCACTAAAAGGTAGTAGGACAACTTCTGGTATTTGTTTCACCAATACTTGCGTAAAGGTGCCTTCAGGAATGGCAGTGGAAGAAACGATGGTAGAACTTGGCAAGCTAGTCACTATACAGCCATTTCGCTCAACGGTTAGATAATAGCGATGGAGGCCCAATTCCAAATCATTCACTTCTAAATTTCTTTCCTTAGATACCAATTTGAAGGTATTGGTAGTATCCGTCAATCGCACTTCTTTAAACCAACTGTAAGTAGCACCCGCCACTTCGCCCGCTCGTACCTCTACCGATTCGCCTTCACAAATAGGTCCGGTATTCGATAATAAAGGTAAACTTGGCACTTCATGAATGTCTAAATCTCTTGGGATAGAAGCGATGGAAGAACAGCCATTGGCATTGACCAATCGAACTTGCCATGCTCCTGATTCATATAAATGTGGATAGTCTGCTTTTGAAATAATCGTCCACGGCAGGTTTGTCCAAAGTACCGTATCCCCCATCAAAGATGGACTACTAGGGAACTGTTGTGCCATGACGGATGGGGTGAGCCATTGGTAAGTAAACCCTGGTTGCGGATTCAATACTTGCAGCACAATGTTCTCTCCCTCACAAATATCAGTTGCTAATTGAAGAACTGGTTGCGCTGGTTTTTCTCTAACGATGACCTCAGTAGTAACAGGGTCTGATTCACAGCCATCTATCCTGCTAACTAAAGTGTAAGTACCTGCGTGTCTTACTCCTACCTCTGTAATGCTAATTGGATATTGTAAATCAGAAGTAAATCCATTCGGTCCTGTCCAACGATAAGCATCAGCCGTCGTCGTGGTAAATAATTCCAAAGCCTCTCCTTCACATACTATAAAATTAGTTGCCAGACTAGGCGTTGGCGGATGCGGGTTCACGATAAATTGCATTTCGCCAGAGTTAGCAGAAGTACATCCGTCCACTTCTACTCGCACAGAAATAAAGCCAGATGTCCAAGAAGGCACTTCTTCTAATACTAAGGAAGGGCTAGTCGTCGTATAGACCTTGGCAGAATCTCCTTGCAAAGTCCAATGGTAAAAAATGCTAGACCCATTATAGGTATCGGCAGTAAAAACTGCCGTTTCTCCTTCACAAATATTCGGAGTTATGATTGCTAATTCAGGCGTACTCGGTGGCGTACTCACAGCGATAAATTGAGAAGCCACTTGAGAACGACAGCCACTCGCATCTCTAATAAATACCGTATAGGTACCTGCATCTTCGCTAGATAAATTAGCAATCACTGGATTAGCTGCCGTAGAGGTAAATCCATTAGGTCCTGTCCACTCGAATTCATAAGGACCAATGCCACCTTGTATGGTTGTTGTCAATTGAAGCGTAGAAGTAGGGGCAGCACAAGAAATATTATCGCTCGTAATTGCTATCACTGGAGGCGAAGCAATATCAATGGCAAACGCTTCGGACACCATAGAAGAACATCCATCTACCGTTACGCTCAAGGAGTAGCTACCATTTAAATTGAAGGTAGCTGGCGTCAAGGTTAGCTCAGGTGCATTTGGATATGCGCCAGAAGAAGTCGTTCCTGCTGGACCCGTCCATTCATAGATCACTTCCGCTCCCCAGTAGGGCGTCGTGCTTAAGGTTAGTACCGTACCACTACAAATGTCTCCTGTTGATGCTATGAGTGGTTGATGTGGAATGCGACTTATATCTACGGTGGTAGAATTAGAATTTTCACAGCCACTTCCATTTCTAACAGTCACGGTATAAGCACCTGCGTATTCATCCGTTGCATTGGGTAGGATTGGATTTTGAGATCTAGAATAGAATCCATTGGGTCCCACCCACTCAAAAGTCAAGCCTTCCACTACTCTACCTGGCAAGGCGAATAGTTGAATATCGTCCATCGGTTCTATACATTCTGAACCGTTATTCGTCACCGTGAAACTAGGAATTTCATTAACGATTACGGATTGTACAGGAGAGGTAAAAGTTTGACAACCGTCCACCCTAATCTGTACTTGATAATCTCCTGATGCTTGTCCCTTAGCATTTTCAATAAGTAAGTAAGCATTGTTTGGATAGGCACCACTAGAAGTAGAACCCGCAGGTCCCGTCCATTCATAATCTACTTGGTAACCGCTCAATTGTATGGTCGATAAGACCAACTGCTCTCCCTCACAAATATCTCCTTCGTAGTAAATAAATGGTCGCTCTGGATTATTACTCACCAAGCCGACTTCGGTTGCAAAAGAATGGGAAGGACAACCTTCTGTATTGCTAATCACTACCGTATAACTTCCTTCGTTGATCGCTGTTGGATTGGGAATAATAGGATTTTCTACATTAGAGAAAAATCCATTTGGTCCCGTCCATTCGAATACTAAGCCACTCGTATTCCCCAAATTCACATTGGCAAATAATTGTAAATCACTATCACAGGCACCGCCACTATGGGTCGGTACTGCTGCGATATTATCATATACATCGATGTTGATCGCAGCGGAATTTACGGTACAACCGTCTATGGTTACTTGTACCTGATAGCTTCCTGCATTAGCTGCATCTGCCGATAAAATATTGATAAAAGCAGCATCGGGATAATCGCCATTTGCGGTACTGGTACCATTTGGTCCCGTCCAATTATAGGTCACCCTATTTCCTTCGTAGGCATTAATGGATAGACTCAATGGACTACCTTCACAAACAGGTCCATTCGTCTGAATGATCGGTTGCGGAACGCCTTCTTTTATATCAATGGCAATAGAGGTCTCTGCCGTACAGCCGTTGAAATCTGTTACCACTACGGAGTAGGTTCCAGAAGTTCCATCCGTTATATTTATTAAGTCGGGATCTTGTATAGAAGCGGTGAAGCCATTTGGTCCAGACCAGTCGTAAGTAAAGGGGGCTCGTCCTCCTTCCACAGTAGCATCAAAGGTGAGGTCTTCAAAACTACTAGTACAAGCAATGGCATCTATTGGCGCAATGCTGATACTTGGTGCCGTGTAAATTTCTAAATTATAAACATCGGAAATATTCGTACAACCATCCACGGTTACTTGCACTTGATAGACGCCTGCATCTGCTGCTGTTACCGGGAAGATGGTCCATTCATAAGTTTGGATTTGATGGAGAGTATCCCCATCTTTTAACCATAAGAATTGTACGCCACTCGCCCATTCGTCTTTGGTGCTGATGGTGACGCTACCACCTTTGCAAGTAGGCGCCGTTGCCGTGATGATGGGTTCATGATTCCCTTCAGTAATATCCAAATTGACAGAAGCAGCGATGGACTGACAACCATTTACATCTGTAACTAGGAGCGTATAAACGCCACTCATTGCCGCAGAGATATTTGTCAGACTAGGGTCTTCTGTAAAGGCTTCAAAATTATTCGGACCTGTCCATACATATTCAAAAGGTCCGACCCCTCCTGTCACGCTTGCATCAAAGTTTGCTTCCTCGCTACCAGTTACACATCCAATAGCTGCCATTTCTGCAATGGTAGCAATCGGCTTATCATAAATAATTAATTCATAAGGGGCACTTTCTATCGTACAACCATCTACCACAATCAATACCTGATACAAACCAGCATCGAATAAAGTTACTGGATTTAGTATCAAAGTAGGGTTATCAGAATTTGGTAAAATGTCTCCATCTTTCAACCAATTATACACTACACTCGAACCTGAATAAGCGGGTATGGATAATTCAATTTGTCCACCCTCACAACTCGGTCCACTTGGGATAATAAAAGGGGCATTCTGTAAATCTGTAACGTTTAAAATTTCCGTTGCCCCAAATGCCATACAGCCATTAGCATCCACCACTTGTAAGCTATAAGTACCATTAACCGCAGCGGAAGCATTTGGAATCGTTGGATTAGCTAAGGTGGAGGTAAAGTCATTCGGTCCGATCCAACTATAAGAAACGATGGAATCGCTACCTAGAATAACATTCGCAAATAGTTGTACATCTGATGGCGCACAGTCCGTATTTAAATCATAAGTAGAAGACGGTGCAACGGTTGGGGGTTGCCATACAGTTACTTGTGTAGTAGCTGTTTGTCCCACACAACCTGCGACGGTGACGGTTAATTCATAAATAGTGGTATCAGCAATATTATCAAAAGTGGGTGTTCTATTGGTCGATAGCAAAACGGTATCATTTAAAATTCTCCATTCATAATTTGCCCCTTCGATCTCTTTTGCTTCTAGTTGAATACTACCCTCTTTACAGATTGGCCCATTATTAAAAGCCAGTGCAGTGGGGATGTCGTTGATAACTACCTCGATAGGTTCAGAAATTGCCTCACAACCATTCGCATCCACTATCCGCACACGCCACTCCCCTGCTAGATAAGCAGGATTACCCGCATTAATGGTGGTACTTTGGGTACTTGTCATTAAGCCTGGGAAAGTAGTTAAGGTTTGTTGACTACCTCCTAATGGACCGATCCATTCGTACCTTGCCGCTACGCTGCTCGTAGATAGAACTAAATCTTCTCCTTCACAAATAGGACTATTGGTAACGAAACTTGGAATCTCTATTTTTTCCTCTATTACATTTACTTCAATAAAACCAACGGCTACACAGCCACTAGAATTGGTAACCGTCACGCCGTATTGTCCATTATTTAAAATGGATACTTCATTAATTCTTGGATTCGGTAAAGCGGAAGTAAATCCTTCTGGTCCTGACCATTCGTAGGTAGTAGCATTGGTCGCATTGGCAGCCATTTCTAAGATACCGCCTGCACAAAGGGTACCTGAAACGATCGTCGGATTAACGGTTGGAGAACCTAAAGTAACCAGATTAAAGGTATCCGATTGCACTACACAATCATCAATCGTTATCACCACAGAATAGTCTCCTTGATGCAGGGCTGTATCTACTGGATTAACGATAAGGGTATTGGTATTTAAACCCGTAACATTGACAGTAGAAGGGATCGTCCAATCATATCGGACTTCTACCCCTTGATAGCTAGGTACTTCAAGAATGATTTCTTCGCCTTCACAGGCTTGACTAGCAATGTCTATTTGTGGTTCTAAAAAGTCATCCGTCACATCAATATCACGAGTGGCCATTACACTGACACAACCATTTGCATCTGTGATGAGCAAGGTATAAATACCGGTTGCTGCACTTGTAATATTTACTATCGTCGCTACAGAATCTGTAGAGATAAATCCATTGGGTCCTGACCAATTATAGGTATAGGGGTACAAGCCATTTGCTGGCAAGGCGATTAAGTTTAACTCATCTAAGCCTCGTTCACAAGGTCTTTCGGAAGCCATTTCTATCTCGACCGTCGGTTCTTGATAGACGACTACCGCTAATGTATCAGACCGAGTGGTACAGTCGTCCACATTGACCTCTACCCAATAATTTCCATTATCGGTCGTTCGGGCTGGATTTAAAATCAATTGATTATTGGTGCTATTCAAAAGAACACCATCTTTATACCACGAGTAACGCACAGAGGTACCCGCAAATGCTTGAATGCCCAATTCAATCCGCTCGCCTTCACACTCGCTTCCCGTGAACACTAAATTCGGACGATTCGGACTGCCCGTCACATCAATTACTGTTTCACTGATTGCGGTACAGCCATTCGCATCGGTAAGCACGACTATATAGGTTCCTGTCAAATCACTCGCTGCATTGGGTAAGGTGGCAGCGCTATCTATAGAAGCAAAACCATTAGGTCCTGTCCATATATAGGTATAGGGTGCGGTGCCTCCACTTGGGATGGCAGCCACTGTTAAGTCCGTCATCGGACCCACACATTCCATCCCACTATTGATGGCGCTTACACTTGGAGGCGGATTAATAATAACCTCTGTTTGACTCGCTACGGAAGTACAATTCTCTTGCGTAATGGTCAGCCAATAAGTATAACTACCAGCAGTTGTCCAATTATTAAAAACTGGATTGGCAGCCGTTGAAATCACCGTTGCCCCTCCTAAAGAAGGGTCGGTATTATACCAATTATAAATCGTCCCTTCTGGGTAAGTTGCTCCAGCCGATAATTGCACCGTTTCCCCTAAGCACACAGGTCCACTATTGACCGGTAGAGGTGCATCAGGCACCTCATTAATCACCACTTCGATTTCATCGGATAAAGCGGTACAGCCATTGACATCTGTAATTCGGACTTGGTACGTACCTGCTTTGTATGCCATCGTAGTTGGACTGATGGTCGTCGTTCCCGTTGTGGTCATCAAACCGATGAAAGTACTTAAGGTTTGCTCACTTGCCCCCAACGGACCGATCCACTCAAACTGTATGCCTTCGGTACTGGTACTCAGCACGATGTCTTCCCCATTGCATATTGGACTATTGCTGACAATACTAGCTGTTGGATTTTCTTCTAAAATAACGTCCACGGTGACAAGTCCAACAACTGTGCAGCCACTACTATTGGTGACTGTCACAGCATAAGGACCGTTATTTGCCACGCTTACACTAGAAATTGAGGGATTGGGTAAACTAGAAACGAAATTGTTTGGACCCGCCCAACTGAATTGAACAGCATCCGTTGCGTTCGCAAATAAATTAAGTAAACCACCAGCACAAATAGAATCTGCCGTAGCAGAAGGACTAACCAACGGTGCTGGCAAAGTTTGTAAAAAGAAAGTATCCGATTGTATGATACAACCATCCACTTCCACCACTACTGAATAGTTACCATTATGGATAGTACTATCCACTGGACTAATAATTATCTCATTCGTATTTAATCCAGTTACATCTTTATTTGAAGGTGTTGTCCAAGCGTATGCAATATTGGTCCCACGATAAGCAGGAATGCTCAGTTTGATTTGTCCTCCGTCACAACTTAAATCAAGGACATTAATCGTCGGTTCTATCAGACCATTGGTTACATCTACTGTCTGTGATGCCGTAGTTGCTACACAGCCATTATCATCTGTAACGGTCAAGGTATAAGTCCCACTTGTACTGGCATTTATATTAATAAGACTAGCTATGGAATCGGTGGAACCAAATCCGTTGGGTCCTGTCCAAGCGTAGGTATATACGCCGCTACCCGCTTCGGGCAAGGCAATTAATAACAATTCTTCTGATCCGTCCACACAAGCTTGGTTGGCCACCATAGCAATCGTTACACTTGGTTGCGCATGCACTTCTACCGCCAAGGTATCCGAAATGGTCGTACATCCATCTATGGCTACTTCCACATGGTAGTCGCCCCTATCTGCTATGGTTACTGGATTTAATACCAGTTGATTTCCGATGTTCGAGAAAGCGACTCCATCTTTAAACCAATTATAATTCACCTCCACTCCTTCAAAGGATTGGATATTCAATAGCACGGATTCTCCTTCGCAGGCAACTCCTGAATACACTAAGTTGGGTCTATTCGGATTGCTTGTAACATCTATTACCGTTTCTGCGGTGGCGGTACAGCCATTCGCATCCGTGATAAGCACAATGTACGTTCCAGATAAATCGTCTTGCGCATTGGGCAAAGTAGCCACACTATCGATAGAAGCAAATCCATTTGGACCTGTCCATGCATACGTATAGGGGGCAGCCCCTCCTTCGGGTAATGCTGTCACGGTTACATCCGTCATTGGATCAACGCATTCTGTTCCGCTATTAATAGCCGAAACAGTAGGAATTTCTCTAAGCACTACTAGGGTTGGAGTCGCAGTCGAAGTACAACCATTAATGGTCACCGTTAACCAATAAAAGTAATTACCAGCAGCAGTGAAATTATTGAAGGTTGGATTTTTATCATTAGAAATTAAGGTACCTCCAGCAGCAGGATCACCATTATACCAATTGAAAATAGTCCCTTCTGGATAGTCGCCACTTGCACTTATGGATACGGTTTCTCCAAAGCAAACGGGCGTATTATTATTGATGAGCGGTGCTGATGGGATCTCATTTATCGTGACCGCTATTGGGTCTGATAAAGAGATACATCCATTGGCATCCGTTACGCGTACTTGCCAATTACCAGATAAATAAGCAAGACTCGTTGGAGGGATGCTCGTTAAACCCACCTCTGTTGTTAATTCAGACAGACTACTTAAAGTCAGATCACTTGCCCCTAACGGTCCAATCCATTCAAAGGATTCACCTGCGGTGCTACTGGTTAATACTAAATTATCTCCCTCACAAATTGGACTATTCGTCACCAAGCTGGCGGTTGGAATTTCTTCTAATATATTATTCACAGGCACTTCTCCTATCGCAGTACAGCCACTGGAATTAGTGACGGTAATTCCATAGATTCCGTTATCCAAAAAGGTCACACCATTAAGAACAGGATTGGCAACCGTAGCCGAAAATCCATTTGGACCAGACCACTCATATTCTACTGCCCCTTCTGCATTTGCGAATAAGGCGAGGGTACCGCCTGTACAGATCGTACCGTCCGTTGCAGTAGGCGCAACTGTTGGTTTTGCTAAGAGTTGTAAGTCTAAAGTATCTGAAAAAATCTCACAACCATTTACCTCTACTTTCACAGAATAGGCGCCCTCATGATCGGCTCTTGAAACAGGGTTAATAATTAACTGATTGGTATTCCAGCCTATGATATTTGTATCCGCAGGTGTGGTCCAAGTGTACGTGATGTCAGTCCCACTATAAGCGGGAATCGTTAGTTTCATTTCTCCTCCCTCACATGCCAAATCGCTGATATTGATCGTCGGTTGGTCAGGGCCTCTGGTGGCATCTATTACGGTTTCGCCCTGTGCTGTACAACCGTTAGCATCTGTGAGGGTCACGATATAGGTGCCTGAAAGATCATTTCCAGCATTAGGCAAAGTCGCCGTACTGTCAATTGATTCAAAACCATTCGGCCCTGTCCATGCATAAGAATAGGGAACTGTACCACCTGCTGGTAACGCGGCTATAGTTAAATCTGTCATTGGGTCAACGCACTCAGTTGCAGTGTTGATAGCCGACACTGTCGGCAAGTCATTCACTGTTACATTAGTTTGCCCAGCAGGTGAAGTACAGTCATTAATCGTGACCGTCAACCAGTAGGTATAAATACCTGTGGTGGTCACATCTAGAATAATTGGATTTGCTAAATTAGTTATAGGCGATGCGCCACCCGTAGGGTCTTCATCGTACCAAGTATAGATTGTTCCTTCTGGATATGCTGCGCCTGCTATTAATTGAAATTCACTTCCTTCACAGACAGGACCATTATTAGTGGGTAAAGGTGCGGTAGGAATTTCGTTAATCACCACTTCCACTGGTGTCGAAGATGCCGATTCACAACCTTCTCCATTTTGACAAATCAAAGTCCACAGTCCTGCATCATATGCAGCATCTACTGGTGGAATGGTGGTGGTATTGATCGAAGTCATCAAGAGCGGATTGGATAAAGTGGCAACACTATTGCCATCTGGTCCGATCCAGATATAGGTCTCACAAGTCGCACTGGTGGACAAGACCAAGTCTTCGCCCTCACAGATAGGACCATTGGTTCTAAGCGTCGGTGGTTCTTCATTGGAATGGATGCTCACCTCCACAAAAGCCGGTTCTGAAGGACAACTATTTTGAAGAACTATTAGTTGATAAGTCCCTACATCTGTTAGTTCTGCCACATTCGTCACAAAAGGATTTTGATCTTCTGAGGTAAATCCATTTGGTCCAGACCAGAGATAAGTTTCCGCTTCTGTTTCTGTTCCTATTTGTAATAGGTCTCCGATACAGATAGCCACATTTTCTACGATGGGTGCATCTGGTGGGGTGACAATGCTTAAGTTAAAGGGTTGGGAAACGATAGAGGCACAACCATCTACCACTACTTGCAAGGTGTACATACCCCCATCTGCCGTCGTTGTGGCATCAATAGTTAAAACGGGTCCATCGGGATAAGGCCCTGCTGGTCCAACCCATATATATTCTACATCCGTCCCCGAATAATTAGTGGTAGCAGATAAAACAAAAGGCTCCCCCGCACACAATTCTCCGATACCATCTAAGAACGGTTCATCGGGTCCAACGGTGATATCCACTACCGTAGAAGCGGAAGCGGAACAACCATTGGCATCTGTTATCGTCAAGGTATAAGTGCCATTTAGTTCCTCGCTGGCATTCGGCAAAACGGGTAATTGTGCGGTAGAGGTAAATTCATTTGGACCAGACCAGGCAAAGGTGTAAGGTCCAGTTCCATCGGTGGTATTAAAACTTAGGTTAATATCCGTCATTGGGCTAACGCATTCTGTCCCACCATTACTAACAGTTAGCAAAGGGGTATCATGGATAACGATCGTAACTGGTGCAGCCTCAGAAGGACAATTCTCAACCGTCACGACTAACCAATAAGTATAAGTACCTGCTGCTAGATCAGAAATAGTGGGGTTTTCAATGCTGGAAATTAAGTTAGCTGGTCCAGGGGTAGGATTCGCATCATACCACGCAAAAGAAGCGGAGGTTGGATAACTCCCACCTGCCAATAAAGTGATGGCATTGCCTTCACAAACGGCCCCACTATAACTTGGCGTTGGCGTAGTTGGAATCGAATGAATCACCACCTCCAAATCTACAGAAGGCTCGGATGCACAATCTGTTCCATTGATACAAACCACAGTCCATATACCCGCATCATAAGCTACATCTGTTGATGGAATAGTGGTCGTATTGGTCGTTGTTTTTAATAAGGGATTCAACAAGGTATTGGTGCTGCTTCCATCTGGACCAATCCATAAAAAGGTATCGCAAACTGAACTGGTACTTAAGACCAAATCTTCTCCATCACAAATAGGACCATTGCTAGTAAGGGTCGGCGCCGCTGGCATTTCATGAACCGTCACAGTTACAGAAGCTGTATCGGATGGACAGTCATTATTAAAAACGACCAGTTGGTAAGTACCTCCGTCTGTTAAGTTTGCCTCGCTGGCTACAAACGGATTTTGGTCAATGGAGGTAAAGCCATTGGGTCCTGACCATTGGTAGCTATTCACAGTGGTGGTCGTAGCTATTTGTAATAATTCTCCTTCGCACACCGCTACATTTTCTACTTGTGGTCTAGCTGCTTCTGGTATAACAGTTATGGTAATTGTGTCTGTTAATCCTGTCCAACACATGCCGTCAGTTGGACATAGGGTAACGACGAAATCCGTTGTCACTAAAATATTTTCAAAAGTTGGATTTTGTTCTTCGGAGGAGACGACACCTGAGAGATTTTGATTGTACCATTTGTACATCGTCCAAGCTACATCACTAGTAGCATTTAAGGTCACATCTTCTCCTTCGCATATTGTCAAGGCATCTGGGCTGATCGCTAGTTTGGCAGGTTGACAGTCTAATGGCGTTTCCGCTTCCGCCTCTACCCTAGTATTGTCAGGATCATTACCACCTGCGGTTGCATTATTTACGAGCGGAATATCCACCCCTGCTGCACTTGGATTTAATTCTACTACTACCTCTATGACCAATTGTTCATTCGGTAATAATTGATCTGTCGGCATTCCCAAGAATAGATCTACGGCTGGACTTGCACCAATAAATAAAGGATTAATCGTAGGCGGTATAGTAGCCGTTGATAGCGATCCGTCAATAGTCGGCAAGCTCACTACTTGTACAAAAGCAGCTCCCATATCCGTCGCTAAATCATCTATTAATGACAAAGAATCCAATGGTACATTCCCCGTATTTTCAATCACAAATTGATAAGTAACATCAACGTGATTAGCCGAGCCACTAGCGGCTGGCGCTATCTCTGTGATCTCTTTTACCAAATCAATATTGGGTAAAGACAAAGGCGTAGGATCATCCATATCTGGATCATCTGGGTCCGCACTATCATCTGACAAATCAGTGACGTCTTCCCCATTTGGACCTTTACCCGCAGCCATCGCTTGGTTTTCTAATGGCGATGGTGCGCCCCCTGCATCTGGGTCTATTTCTACCGTGAATTGGATCGTAATTTCATCTTGTGGTTGCAAAGAACCCGATACGCCATCATACACATTAATCGGGAAACTACCCGAACTCGGAAGCGTTGGCGATCCACTACTTATAGAAGTGATAGGGCCTGCCGTCAAGCCCACATAAGCCGAACCAAACTCCGCTGCTAAATCATCGCTTACTTGAATACTATCCAAATCCACATTACCTGTATTCTTCACAACCAATTCATAAGTCACATAAAAGTTGCCCTCCGTAGTTGCTGGCTGGACATCAATTACATCTTTGGAAATCTTTATCTGAGGAACAGAAACTAATGTCGGATCATTTGTACCGCCTGTTTCATTTTGTACATCTGAAGCATCATCTGATTCATCTTCTACCGTATTTCCATTTGGATCATCTCCTCTAGCCGTCGCTTGGTTTTCTACGGGTTGTGGCAATGCGGCAAAGGCGGCTATATCTACCACCACCTTTAGGGTGACTTTGTATTGCTGACCGGGTTCTAATAAATCCGTAGCCATACCGATGACCAAATCTGTAGTAGCAATTCCATCATAAGCCAAATTTGCAACTGGTGGGGAGGTAGCCGAAATATTCATTACGGATACCATCGGAGCCGCAGTTAGCGTAGAACCAAAGACCAAAGGGTCCAGCAAACTGAGATTGGTCAAATCCACATTGCCCGTATTCTCTACGATGAACTCATAGTTTAATTCATATTCATCATTGGGCAATGCCATGCCGCTAGTAAAAGCTTTGGTTACATTTATTTCAGGGATGGGCAGAAGGGTTGGGTCATCTTCGCCACCTGTTTCATTATCTGGATTATTATCTCCGTCCAAGTCCGTATCATCATCGGAATCATCCATCACTGCTTCTCCTTCTGGACCTGCGCCTGTGACCGTGGCTTGATTCGCTAAAGGCTCTGGTCTAGTAGGACAAGAGATGTCCACCTCTATGGTAACCGATAGCGTAATTAGATCACTAGGAAATAAACAGCCATCTGTACCAAGCAGATTGGTTTGTGTACTTCCGTTGTATAAAGTATTTAAAGTGGGAGCTGTGCTATTCGTTGTGTTATTGGTTAAAAGAGGTGTTGTTGTATTCAGTACTTGCACAAATGCACAGTCATACTGACTCGCAAAATCTTCAATTAAATCAATTTGACAAAACTCGCTACTCCCTACATTTTCTATAATGAAGTCATAGGTCACTTCATAATTTCCATTGGCTAAAGGCGTAGGTGTGCCACTAATCGCCTTGGTCAATCTTGGAATCGGAGGTATGCTAACGGGTGTTGGATCATCCGACCCTGGTAGGGCTGAATCATCATCAGACAGGTCTTCGACTGGTGGATACCCTGGAGGTCCATCTGCGGTAACGGTCGCCTGATTTTCTACGGGTTGCGGTAATAAGCCAAAGGCTTGGGGGTCCACTTCAACCGTCATCAGTATCATAAAAGATTCCCCCGGTTGTAATAGATCACTCGCTGCCCCAATCGTCATATTTATATCCCCTGCCCCATCAAAACTGCCGTTATTATCGGCAGGCATAGCAGTAGCAGAAGTGTTCATGATTGCTAAAACAGGTGTTCCAATTATAGCAGTAGTGAACGGTAATGGATCCGTTACATTGATATTGGAGAGGTCTGCATTTCCTGTATTTTCAATATTAAATTTAAATTCTAATTCGTAATTCCCATTGGCTAGGGCAGTGATATTTTGTAGGTCTTTGGTGATTTCAATAGCGGGTAAATAAGTAAAGGTGGGATCTCCCTCGCCGCCTGTTTCATTGTCAGGTGTACCATCGCCATCCAAATCCGATTCATCATCGGAATCATCTTCTACTGGATTCCCTGCTGGGTCTTCTGCCACCACCGTAGCGATATTGGCTAAAGGGCTTGGCAGTGGATCACAATCAGCAGTGATTTCAACAGTAACCGACCATTGGATAGAGTCTGTTGGAAATAGACAACCATCCCCATTAAACATATTGGTTTGCGTACGACCATCGAATAAACTATTAAAAGTAGGAGCAGTACTACTGCCTGAATTATTTTCAAAATCTATAAAAACAGCGGGGTCCGCATCCACAAAAGCGCAACCAAATAAGGAACTGAAATCATCAATCGCATCTATACTACAAAATTCTTCCGTTCCATTATTTTTTAAATTATAAACATAAGTCGCTTCAAAATTTCCATTACCTAAAGGCGTTGGTGCAGCTACTAACGTTTTCTCTAAAGCAGGAATAGGACCAAGATCCAAAGGCGTTGGTTCATCGGTATCGTCGGTGGGGTCTGTTCCATCATCTGAGACATCGGTAACAGGATCGCCATTGGGATCGGTTCCCGTTACCGTTGCTTGATTCGTCAGTCCTGTAGGGGGAACTAAGGCAGGATCAATTTCTACTTTAATCGTAACCAAGACCATTTCGCCTGGTCGCATCACCGTCGTTCGATCCAAAATATCATCGCCATCTATCGCTAAGGAAGCCGTCGTACCTGCACCCGAAAATCCTGTATTCACCCCACCCAATACAAAGGCATCCCCCGAAATAGTGAGTGCCATTGCGCTCACAAAAGCAGGGCTAAATTGGGTAGCAATATCATCTTCTAAGGCTACATTGGATAAGACCGTATTACCTGTATTTTGAATCATCAGGTGATACTCTATTTCATAATTGCCGTTTGCTAGTAAGGTAGCACTAATCTGATCTTTGGATACATCTATGTTGGGAATAGATAAGGGCGTTGGGTCATCGGGTCCACCAGTGGGGGCACTGTCTGAATCATCTTCCACAGTCATTCCAGTATTGGGATCGGTTCCAGAAACGGTTGCCGTATTTAATAGAGGATCATCTACCCCTTCACAACTAACATCCAACTCTACGGTAACAGCAACTTGGATTTCATCTCCCGGGAATAGACAACCATCCGTGTTAAATAAATTATCATTCGTACTTGTTCCGTCGTAGGCTATATTTTCAGTTGGAGAAATACTATTACCAGAAGTGTTTGTCAAAACAATGGGCGTGGTAGAAATTATATCTTGAAAAGCACATCCTAGTTCAGTGGCAAAATCCTCCGTTAAATCCAAATTACACATTGGTGCGCCTCCCACATTTTCGATAACAAAATTGTAGGTAACCGCATAGTTCCCATTTGGCATTTCTACTGGAGCCGTAGGAATTGTTTTGGTCAATACCGGACATGGAGGAAAAGTAACAATGGTTGGATCATCTGCCCCACCCGAATCATTCAACGCGCCAATATTTTTACAAGCAGGATCGCCTACCGCTAAGCCTGTTGCATCATCGGAAGCATCTACTGGATTATCCAATCCAGCAAGAGGCGTTCCTGCTCCATCCGTAGGTACGGCTTCTGTCATAGCAGAATTTTGCAAGCCCGCTAAAGGTGCTTGAGACTTATCTACGACTACGGTGGCAAGAACCTTGAAGGATTCTCCTGGATTTAAAAGTCCACTGCCTCCAGCAGTTAATAGATTAACCTCTCCTACCCCATTGTATCCTCCATTATTACCGGTTGGTAAAGTCGTCGCATCAATATTGATTAAGCTAACGGTCGGACTTGGACTGCTTAATAAAGCACCTCCCCACATAGACAAATCGTCCATTAGGGTAATGTCTTCTAAAACCGTAGTACCTGTATTTTCAACAATTAATTCATAGGTAAGGGTGTAGTCTTCGGGATTGCCTCCGATGGTGGGTGCAGCACTGGTTATTGCTTTTGTTACTCCTATATCTGGGAATAATAAAGGCGTGGTATCATCTGTTCCACCGCTGCCGTTATTGGTAAAAGGGCTGGTGCCATTATCTGTTAAGTCTGTTGCTGTTATCGGCTGCCCTACTCCATCTATTATCGGATCGCCCACTTCATCTATTGCGGTCCCTGTCGCAGTAGCTTGATTGCTCAGGGTGCTGCTAATCTGCGTTATATCAACCGCTACTACCACTTCTACAGTAATGTTTTCTCCTGTGTGTAATTCGCCACTGATCCCATCAAATAAATTGGTAGAACTACTACCGTCATATCCTCCGTTTACAGTCGGATCAACAGTAGCCGTACTAGCCGTAATAGTTGGTGCACTAACAACAGATACAAAAGCAGCTCCTAATTGAGAAGCTACATTCTCCTCTAAACTAATTAACCCCAAATCCATTCCTCCCGTATTCGCAATCACAAAAGAATAGGTAACGTGAATATTATCGGTGCCATCACATACCCAATTATCTACCGCTGAAACATTTTTTGCTGCCAAAATTACCTGACAACTACAGGTAGATCCTCTTACTTGGATGGTGGTGAATACGGGACTGGTTGTATCATAACCATCCGTTACAACATAGCTGATTGTTTTTGGTCCCGGCGTTTCCGCACCAGCAGCACTCGTATTTTGATAGACTACATTTTTTAAAGCATAATCAATTACAGAAGGGGGAGCAGGTCCTATCATAAGCGTACCTGTGGCCGCATCAAACATGGTTGGAACAGCAATCGTTCCGGTATAAGCTAACAGGTCCTCTCCAATAATATACCCAGCATCAATCGTAACCGTGGCTTTTAAACTATCTTCATCCGGGTCATTGGCCATAATGGATTCATCAATCACCATATCTCCACCACAAAAACATTGCGGAAAAGCGGAACCAGTATTCATTAAGGTAGGCGGTTCATTCAAGCAAACTTCAAATGGGTAACTATCGGACATCGCAAAGCATTCACTATGAACTAAGTTGATGTCATTTCCTACTGCCAAATCTTTTATTCCTGCATCGGTTTGATACACTAATACTAAGGCCAGATAACGTCCGGGCACAACTCCTGTAAAAGTAGGCGGGTCCGTAGTCGTCATGTAGATGATAGTTCCTGTAGAATCTACTAGCACAAACGCTTCCATGTAGTCTGGGTCCGATCCCGTATTGGCAGTCATCAGGGTAATATCCCCTGACCCGCTGGCAGGCACTTTATATTCGCAATCAAAATCACAGGAAGGACAGTCTGGATCAAAGCAATCCGTTAGCATATCGCCGTCGTCATCCAAGCCATCCATGCAGTTGACCTCTTGTGCTATCAACACAGTCCCACCAAGCAATAAGCTTAGGGCCACGATCAGCAAAGATTTGTAAGTGTTGTATAAGTACTTCATTAGTAAGTCTCGTTGTCAAGTAATTTTCTCTAGGGCTCTTTTTGTTAGCTTACTATTTGTGTACTTTTTTGCCTTTTGAATTTATTGGTTCATTGTTTTATTGTTTTATTGTTATATTGTTCTATTGTTCCATTGTTCTATTGTTCTATTGTTCTATTGTTCCATTGTTCTATTGTTGAGTCTACTCTAAAAAGTCAAAAATGAACGCAGAGGCGCGGAGACGCAGAGTTCTCAGATGTATAAAAAATTAATTCTTAATTTTTTATACATCTAACTATGTGATCTATGTGTCTATGTGTTTACCAAATTGTGTTTTTAGAGTGGACTCATTGTTCTATTGTTCTATTGTCCCATTGCATCATGGTCAACATAACATTAGCAACAATGGAACAGTAGGACAATGAGACAATAGAACAATGGAACAGTAGGACAATAAATTCATATTTCAATTCCCACCAATAGTAGGAATGCCAGGTTCACAACAAGTAGTTACTATATCGGAGGTCACCTGACAAGTAGGGGTCTTGGTAGCAATCACGGTGTAATCTCCATAGTCTCTTGGACTAGGAATGTACGTAGCATTGGTTGCACCAATGATAGGATCGCCATTCAAGTACCATTGAAAAGTAATATTGCTTGGATAATTGGAAGCACTCAGTGCCTCACAATCACCGATGATATCTAGCGTAAACTGTTGGGTATCCAGTATCCAAGCCTCATCTACTGGAATGGTACAATCACCATTCACTCGCCCGCAATCATCCACTATGGGTGTACCCGTTCCAGCTATTCCATCCGCATCTCCATCTGGCACCCCTGCCTCACAACTGTCTGAACAACCGTCGTTGTCACTGTCTAAGTCTAAGTAATCTGGCGTACCATCCATATCCGTATCTATGGGCGTAGTACAAGAGAGACTGTATAAACCCGTTGGACAATCTAAGGTTCCTCCTCTTGTTATTTCTGTTAATCCTGAAACATCCAATAAACAATCGGTTAAGGGAACGGCAATATCTCCGCATATTTCAATCGCATCTGGAATACCATCATTATCACTATCTAAATCTCTATGATTAGGCACACCATCTCCATCCATATCTGGACAAGTAGAAATGACCATGCGACTAAATCGGCTACTAGGGTTACCCGTATTTCCCGTTACGCCTAGCACCATTTCAAACATGGAAAAATTTTGGAATTCATATTTGATCGCATTCAGCGTACTAGCCACAGTACCCGTTACCCCACCTTCATCTATCCAATTGGTAGGATCACCAATAGAAGCAGGATTTAAATAATATAAATCAAAACCCGAAGGTCCACCTCCATTTATAAAACTGCCAGGTACTAGATCGGATGAACTATGCAAGTAGGTATTATCCGCCCAAGTAGCAAAAGAAATACCTGCAATATCCGTATAATCCTCACTATCTGAATCTATATCATTTAAGCTGATATAGACATAAGGAATCGTTGCCATTGTTCCCATGGGCGTAATGGCAGTCGCTGATCCATTTAGCACCAAGCTTAATTTCATTACGGCGTAATCATCCGTTTCTGGTTCTGGTTCTACTAGATCAAAAGGATCTCCCGCACCCGTAATGCTCACGGCACCTCCTGGATCTGAAAGGGATAAATCCGTCACTTCCCCTACTAGGTCATATACTACTCCACCAACGGTAACTGCATCATCGTATAAGACCTTATCACCAATTTGTAAATTAGTGGGATCACTACCGATTAATAAAGAACGATCTGTTAAATCAAATGCGGTATTGCATTCCATTTCATCTGTTAGTCCATCATTATCATCATCTCTGTCGGCGCCATCTTCTATGCCATCCATATCTTTATCGGTCCCCGTTGGTCCGTTTTCAGGTACCACTCTTAGTGTTACTTCTGCATAGGCAATACAACCAGTTGCTGGGTCTTCAATACGGGCAATCAATACGGTGCCATCTAAAGCAGTGTAAGGAGAAGATAATGCACCCGTATTTGCTTGGGCATCACTACTCGATGTATGATAGGAAATGAGCGCAGCAGTAGCACTGGTAACCATTTCATTTGCGAGCGAGAGATCAAAATCTGCTTGTAAGGATTCACAAGTGCGGACGTATAAAATGGAATTATCAACCGCTACCCCATTGACCGTTATCGTTCTAGCATCTAGTATGGTATCGCATAGGCTAATGGTAGTCAGCGCAAGTATATAAGTGCCCGCCTCTGTTGGCATAAAAGTGACAAGTTCAGGAGTATCGGTAAAAATGGTATCTGATAAAATGGCTCCCCCTGGTCCACTTGTTATTTCCCAATAAGCAGAGTCTGGTGTAGAACTCGCTCCTGATAGCGTCCATTCTTCTCCTGCACACATCGTTTCATTCGGACCTGCTTCTATCGTGGGGGGTGTTTCCACTTGTACTGTAATGCATTCCATCAGCTCGCATATAGCATCCCCTACCTTATTACAAATGACATAGTCACCGGGAGTGGTCAAAGTGAAATTTCCATTAGGTATATCTACCCCATTTACCGTAAACTGTTGGTTGCAACCATTCATCTGTAAAGGTTGTAGGTCAATAATATCATTTGGACAATAGACCATCCCATCTACCAATTCACTAGCCACTCCATCTACCGTAAAAGCGGAATCAGGTTGTTCGACTACATAAGAAAACTCGGTTAATTCAAAACAATTCCCATCCAATGTTCCATCGTTATTATAATCTCCTGCTGCACCCGTACATACCGCATCCACTTCGGAGGCTTGCGCGCCAGCCGTACCTCCTGGAGTATGTATAGCAAGAAAAACGACCCCATCTGCTACCATAGAATTAATGGCACAAGGAGAGATGGTTCCAGTAACACACTGAGGGCCAGGTGTACAATCACTAGTAGATCCTCCACTAGAGGAATCTATGAAACTAATGATATTGCCGTCCTCATCTACTACATATACTTTTTCCGCAGCATGGCCAAAATCTCCTCTCCTACAGATCGTATAAGTTGCTTCTTGACAAGAAATTCTTTTTCCTTCAGGGATATTTATTTGAATAATCATGTCTGGTCCTTCTGTTACAGTTCCTCCATTTAAAGGCGCATCGCACAATTCTCTTGCTCCCAAACTTCCTATTGCCCCGCCTGTTGGAGGTACTTCAAATAAATTTGGATTTCCTACTGATGGCCCCTCATTGATGATTTGAGGACTTGCTTGATTGAGGTATAGCATACCCGTTCCTCCTGTGTTACCATAGTTGGTATCAAAGTCAATTATAGGACTTCCTACTTGTCCTTTTGAAATAAAAGAATACATAAGTAGTAACATAATGGGTACTGCTCTACTATAACCAATCATTAAGAAATATTTTGATTATACCTTACTCCTGACAAGGTCAACTTCATTAGTTAAGTAGTCTGACAAAAATAAGTTAACAACTTTACTTTTCAGTTGATTGATTATTAATTACTGATTATTAGCTAATTAGGCGTGTTCAGTAGCGTCTGGAAAATAATTAATAATCAATAATTAATAATGTCACACTACTTA
>CALJIQ010000493.1 GCA_937973995.1 uncultured Saprospiraceae bacterium | reverse complement strand
TAGTGTGACATTATTAATTATTGATTATTAATTATTTTCCAGACGCTACTGAACACGCCTAATTAGCTAATAATCAGTAATTAATAATCAATCAACTGAAAAGCAAAGTTGTTAACTTATTTTTGTCAGACTACTTACTATGTGGTAAAATAAATTTCTTTATTCAGCATCCCCCTTCAACAACGCATAAGCAGCAAAGGACGCAAGCCAATGCGAACCCGCATATTCACCAGCATCCATTTTATCGTAACTGAAGTCAAAATGTTGTTTAGCTAAGTCCGTCATAACCGCATTATCCGTTCCTTTAGCAATTTCGTAAAGACACCAAGCTCGACTAAAATTCAAGCCATCTAGGTGCGCTAGTTTTCCATCACTTTTGTCAGTTACGACCGCTGGTTGAAGAGTGGCAGAAGGGTTGGCGGCAAAGTTGGGTAAAAACTGTTGAAGCCACTGACCAAACTCCTCCTTGGGTAATATTTTTTGCATCAAAGAAGCTTCCTGCATACAAGGACTTAAAAAATCAAAGCCACCTGGTTCCCAAGTCATTGGACAATTGGCATCCGACGCATAGTAGGCTTTCGCTTTTTCTTCAATTTTTGCTTTTAATGCAGGATGATGCTTTTTAGCATAATCATACGCAAACGACATCCCAAAGGCAGTATTAGAATGCTCTCCGATGCGAATGGGATAGTTTAATTTATCTAAAAATTCAACAAATTTATTAGCTAATAATTCCGTTAGGGGTTGGAGGGCTTCTTGCATTTCTTTCGCTTCAGGGGCATCCCAAGCGCGCAATGCTTCATCTAATTTTAATAGCCAAGCCCATCCGTAGGTACGCTCATAATTTTTGTTATGGGCATCATCAAAATAGGCCACTTCTTTGGCAATATTTTCTTTAGTGATATTGGCTTGCAATTTTTTTAATATCGCTTCACGATGTTCAAATGATGGAAATTTAGAAAGCAAAGTCACCAGGGTCCAATGTCCATGAACAGAAGAGTGCCAATCAAAACAACCGTAAAAAGCAGGGTGTAACTCTTTAGGCGTTGCTAGATATGTCGCATCCCCTAATACCTGACCTAATTTATTTGGATATTCCCGATCAATGCAATCAAAGGCAAAGTGGTATAGATATTCTGCTTTTTTTTTATCAAAATTTAGATAGGTTGGAGTCACTTCTTTAGGGGTGGCAGTCATCTCTTTTTCAGTACAAGATATAACGATAACAAAAAGAAATAGCCAATAAATGAAAGGACTTCTCATAATAGTTTTATTTGACTAAAAACAATCGCCCTAAGATACCAACTTTTCATAAAGGGATACCATTTGCGCACTTAATATTTTAGGATGAAATTTGTTCTGTACAAATTTGCGTCCTTCTTGTATTCTATTTTCACGACCTTCTTGGTCAGATAAGAGTAACTGAATAGCTTCAACTAAAGCGTCTGTATCAGTGGGTGTGATTAATTGGGTAGCAGGACCGCTTGCTTCCACCATGGAAGAAGTATTAGAAGCTATGACGGGCACACCTGCCAATTGGGCTTCTACTATCGGTAATCCAAATCCTTCGTATAGAGAAGGGTAGATAAAAACGCTGGCTTGTTGATAGATCGCTATTAAGTCTTTTGTGGTAGTAATATCTTCTAAAAAAACAACTGGAATTTTATGGTCATGGGCATATCTCCTTAATGCGGTAGCGTAGGCTTTTCCACGTCCGACCAATACAATCGGCAACTGAAAAGAAGCGTCTAATCGTTCCCAAGCTTTTAAGATTTGAAGTTGATTTTTCCGTTCTTCTAAGGTGCCGACACAAAGAAAGTAGGCTGCTGGCAAGTCGTGAAGGAGGTTGCTTTTAATCGTTTTCTCTTGCATAGCTACCTCGTAATACAAGTCTTGAACAGCTTGATAAATGACCTGCACTCGTTCAGGGGATACCCCATAATGGATAATTAAATCTTTTTTGGTATGTTCACTAATGGCTACAATGGCGTCTGCATTTTGACAACTACTTTTCACTTTTAAGTGATATAATTTTCGATCTGCCAAAGAATAGGTTTGAGGCAGCGTTTTAAAAATTAAATCGTGAATGGTAACGACAGTAGCAGTTGAAGGAGCAGGGGTAAAAGGAAGTTCATTACTTAGTCCATGATACAGTTGGAGTCCAGTTTTTTTCCACAGATGGACTTGACCTTGGGAACGCCATAGTGCCGCAGGCATTCTTCCGTTTTGATGGATGGTAAAGGAATACTCGTTAAAAAAATTGGCTTCTAAGGATGGCTTAGGTGAAAATAAGTGATAGGTGTGTTCTGGAAAATAGCGCTGTATATTCCGCACTAAAGTTCTACTATAATTGCCTAATCCTGTGGTATTGTGGAATAGTCTTTTTGCATCGAAGCCAATGGTCATAGGTAATTATTTCCGTATTATGGTTTTTTGGTATTGTGGTTTTTTGGAGTCGCTTTCTTTTACGATAGTTCTATTAGCTTTCTTCATACTACTATACATAAGCGATTACCAATTTCCCCCGACCCCAAGGGGAGTACCTCAGATCAATTATTGCACGGACGTACTCCCCTTGGGGTCGGGGGAAATTTGAAGGAACTATTAGGTAGTACAGATTACTTATTCTGTTTTTTATAAAAAAACTATTTTATGTATAGAGTATTAGCTTTCTTCCAAATTATTGATATTGAAAACTCAGCCATACTACCGAAACGCCATAACACCACAACACCAACCTTCATTTCCGCTTATTAGGTTGATTCCATTCTTCTTTTTGCGCAAAATCTACAATGCCTTTCATCATTCGGATAATGGTGGAAAAAACAAAATAGCTAATGATGACCACCAAGAAAATCCACTGAAAGGGCCCCGTTTGATGGACGTTCATACCAGATATTAAAAAAGCCAATCCGGTCAATATTGCCATTGTAGCAATAAATACCAACATGGATTGAGTCCAGTATTTTTCTGCTCCTTCTTTCACATTTAAACTAAAAACACAATTGGCTACCGAGAAGAAAAGCCCAAAGGTAGCTGCCATAATCCATATTTTCTCGGGATTGGGGTCAGAAACGCCAATCGTTTGAAAAAACTTGTTACCAAGCATGAAAATCAAGCCTAGAACCAATATGATTCCAGCCTGTTTGTAAGGAGTAAAAGTGGAGAGATCGAACATATCTGTGATCGTTTTTTTTAAAAAACTCTCAATTTATTATAGTTGCGATAGTAATATAAGAGTCTAAAATAGCCATTAATTAGAATACCTAATAATAAATCGCACTCAATTGTTGTTACCTTTTGTTGGTTATTCAAAAAAAAAAAGGATTCCTCTCTGAAAATAGCCAGACAAGGGCAGTGACATAAACAATCATGTCTTTAAATTAAAAAGTAGTTTTGTCGTTCTTGTTTCAAGTGAGAATTGCCAATAAACACATTTTATTACTAACATGAAAAAATACCTACTCTTTATCTGTGCCTACTTGCCAGCCGTCCTTTTCAGCCAACCAGAGGAAGCCACCTTATTAGGAACTTGGCAAGATACTACCTTAGCAGGATCAAATGTTCACAAAAATAGATACAATGAAATTTGGGGCTATGCAATAGCGGATCATGAGTATGCGATCATAGGTACCACCGCAGGCACGCATTTTATAGAAGTTACCGACCCCTCTTCTCCTGAAGAAGTATTTTTTATACCGGGGGCAGATCAAGGCGGAGTCATTATTCATCGAGATTATCACGACTATCAAGGCTACTTATATGCGGTGAGTGATGAAGGAAATAGTACTTTGCAAATTATAAATTTACAACAATTACCTGATACGGTAACCGTCGTATATGATTCTGATGAGTTGGTGCAACGAAGCCATAATATATTTATTGATACGACTAATGCTTTATTGTTTACCCTTATCCATAGAGGTGGGGTAAGTTCTTGGTCCGCTATGAATGTCTTTGATATCAGCAATCCCGTCCAGCCTGCTTTTATAAAAGAATATAATCAGTTAGGAAATATGTCGATCAGTCAAGTCCACGATGCTTATGTTAGGGATAATATCGCTTTTTTAAATCTTGGTCCAAATGGGTTTGCCATCGCTGATTTTTCAGATCCGATGAATGCCAAAACCATTAGTACCCTCTCGGATTACCCTGATCGAGGATATAATCATTCTGGGTGGTTGTCGGAGGATTGTCAATACTATTACATGGCAGATGAGAACCACGGCTTCGATATGAAAGCTTTAGCCGTAGATAATTTATGTGAGCCCGAAATCGCTTCTACTTTTAATGCGGAAGTTTCTAGCCCTACCTCCATCGCCCACAATCTAGTGGTGGCTTGTAATTACCTTTACACCTCTTATTACTATGATGGGCTTAGGGTATATGATTTAGAAAATCCTAGTTCCCCCAATTTGGTTTTGTATTATGATACCTATCTCGAACCAGATGGACGACAGTACAGAGGTGCTTGGGGAGTCTATCCTTTTCTTCCTTCTGGAAATATATTATTATCTGATATGCAGAGTGGACTTTTTGTGTTTGAAGGAATGGGGGATCAGTGCCATTTACAAGAAAAGCCGACTTGTTCCCTAAATACAGGTTGTTTAACTACCTCTACTTTCGATCATCAACAAGGCTTTTTTCAAATTCAACCCAACCCCATCTCCCAGGAATTTTCGCTTTCTATTAACCCTTCCTTGGCGAATTCTTCACTTACGATTTCGTTATTAGATATAAATGGACAACGCTTACAACAATGGAATCAACAAGCCAGCAATACGGTTTCCTCCTTCTTTTTAAAAGATCATATAGAGGCTGGGTTTTACTTCCTATCTTTACAATCAGAAGCGGGGCGATGGGTTTTTAAAGTGGTGGTGGAGTGAGTGGGTTGCGAGTTGCGGGGGAGTGAGTCTTTATTTTTTGAACTTTTCATTTTGATCTTTTGCAAAAACAATACATTAGTCTTTATTCTAATTTTTTTAGTAAGGTGCTGACCGTCCACCGTCAAGTGCAACACCCGGCTACCGTCCACCGAATAAAATCCTTTTATACCGTATCCATCCTATTGCTTCTCTCCCCTACCTTATACGCTCAATTTCCTACAGATTATCAAGAACAAAGTGGTAGAACTGCTAAACAGCAAAAGACGCCTGTTGAAATAGATACCTTGAGTCCAGATATTTATATTTTCCAATTAGACAATCCAAGTAACACCAGTTTACTGAAAGACAAAGAACTACATAACTTCCATATTTTTGATCCCATTCGGCAATTAGAATTTGACCATATCAATACTGGAAATTTTGGTTCTGCTGCAAAATCCATTGTCTATCAACCTCGTTTTAGAAGAGGCTTTGATGCAGGATTCCATGCTTATGATCCGTATGCCATTTCCCAAGAGGATATTGTATTTTATAAATTAGAAAAGGCATATTCTGACGTTGCTTTTTCCCAAGGGGCCTCTCAACAACAGACCAATTTTGCTGGAAAATTTAGCAAGAATATTCAGCCCCAAACGAATCTAGCACTTGATTTTAAACGCATCAATAACCAAGGACAATATACGAATCAGCAAAGTAAGAACACCGCTTTTTCCATCAATGGTTGGTATCAATCTACTTCTGGACAATATCAAGCCTATGCCAATTATACCACCAATACGGTGCAGCAATTAGAGAATGGAGGCGTTAATCTAACGGACGAAACGGGTACTTTAAGTAAGTCTGTTTTATCAGTGGGTAGGCCTGTTAACACCACTAATGGAGAATCCAGATATTTTCAAAGAGAGTTGAGCTATGCGCACTATTATCAATTGGTTAAAAGGGATAGAGACAGCAGTACAATCCAACTGGATTCACTAGCCATACGGCGACCAAATTTACCAAATCCAACAGGGAAAGATAGTACTAGATTAGCGGAACGAAAAGCAACAAAGCGTCCCCCATCTCCTATTCGCCAGGGTAGCCATCCGTCTTCTATAACTCCGCCAGAAGGACGACAGTACACTTTATTTCATCAATTAGTACTCAGGAAGAACACTTATAAATATGCAGATGATCTATCTAGTGGGGCGGGCAATTACTATGGAAACTTTGTATTGGATGATCGGGGTGTTCGGCAATATTTAGAGACTCGGCAATATGAAAACACCTTTAGCATTCGTACTTTCCGAAGTCAGAAAAACAACCCCCTCTTCAATCGAAATAAAGGAGCATCCACTAAAGATTTGATTGAACTAGGGATGGTCCATACCTTTACAGACATTAATCAAGAACCCGTAGATTCCTCTTTGCATAATGCGTTTCTATTTGGTAAAATACAATTCACGCCCTCAGAAAAATTGAAAATCAATACCTATGCACATTTAGGAATTTTGAAACAGGCGGGTGAGTATTACGCAAAAGGAGATTTTTTATTGAATCTTCCAAAAATCGGAAAAGTAGAACTAGGCTTGATTGCACAACATTACTCCCCTACTCTGTTACAAAAACAATTGTATATTACCCAACTCAAGGTATGGAATAATAATTTTAATAAAACCTTTGAAAACAGTTTTAGTGCTAGTTATTATTTTCCCTTGCTACGTCTCCAAGTAAAAGGTCAACTTCACGTATTAAGCAATTATATTTATTTTGATGACCAATCCTTTGCTCGACAAACAGCAGAGGAAATAACGATTGCTCAATTGATCGTCGAAAACCAAGTCGAATGGAAGGGACTGCACTTAGAAAATCAGATATACTTTCAAAATACTAGACAGGAATTTCTTAGACTTCCTACTTATTACTCGATCCATCGCTTATCCTATACCAATACGCTTTTTAAAAAGACTTTGAATTATCAAATTGGGGCTCAGGTGAGGATACATGCCCCTTATGTGATGGATGGTTTCCAACCATTAACGGCTCAGTTTCATATACAAAATAGTCAACGTAACACCTATCATCCGAATATAGATATTTTTCTGAATGTTCGGATTGATGACTTTCGGTTTTTCATCAATGCCCAAAATTTTTACGACTACTTTACTACTGATTTTTACTACCCCGTGTTTGGCTATCCACAATTTGATTCCTCTATTCGGTTTGGATTTCGGTGGATGTTTTTGGATTGAAAAAACTTTGGTTTTATGGTATTATGGCGTTATGGTGGAGTCTACTTTGTCGAATCGTATTTCTACTATCGATTATGAAAACACTACCACAATGCCACAATACCAAAACACCACAACGCCTACTCAATAACTCACCAACTGCAAAGAGTCTAATTGCAATCGGGTCTTAATAAAATCTTCTAGTTTGGGTTCATCCCTTTTTCTAGTAGTAGTGGACTTATCTGCAGTCCATTTTAATACGACAATTGGTATTTGTTCCGAAGTAGAAAAATTGGTTTTAATAAATTCTTTTGCTATTCCAATTTCTACGATCCGTGGAAACGCCGCTTTCGCTTCCGCATATACATTCAATAAGTTGATTTGCTGCATACTATCTAGCCGAGCTTGGGTATGCTCCAATTGTGCCGTTTTTTCTGCTTGTAGTTGTTCTAAAGCGTGTAAGCGATTGGCAATTTCTCCCTGTACTTGTCTTTTTAATCCTTGTATATCTTCTAAAGGAATTTCCTCACTTTGATAGGTAATAAATTCAATTGGTTTGCCCAATTTGGCTTCCAGTTCGGTATCGCATTTTGCCAAATACTCTTGGGAAAGGGGTTCTCCAATTATTTTTAATATCAATTGGGTGGTATCTTGGTGGCTCGCTTTTTTTGGTTGAAGCACCCAATCCCAAATGCTTGGTTGTTGATTAATTAAAGGCGTCCAATCGGAAATAATAGTTTCTTGATTTTGGATTCTCGCTGCTAAGAATTCTTCAATTATTTGATCTTCTCGCACATTATTCACCGTTCTAATCAAAATTAAAATGGCTGGCAATAAAATAATAGCGGAAAACAAAAGAATGTATAAACGCCCTCTGTTGCGTTCCCTCAAATTCATGTATTTTTTATACGGAAAGCCAAGAATCCTAATAATAAAATAAGTCGTGATAGCTATAAAGAAGGAGTTTAAAAAAAATAGATAAAAAGCATTTTGAAAGAAATCCCATTTTCCATTAGCTAATCCAAATCCTGCAACACACAAAGGAGGCATCAAGGCAGTAGCAATCGCAACCCCCGGTACTGCATTGGATTTATCCTTTCTTGTAATAGAAATCACCCCTGCCAAACCACCAAATATAGCCACAAGGCCATCTAATAAAGTAGGCTCGGTCCGTGATAAAATCTCATGAGTGATATTGCCAAAAGGAGTTAACTTAAAGTAAAAGAAACTCGTGGTCAACGCAATCGCAATCGCAATCGCAAAATGTTGAACAGAGGTTTTTAAAGTCCGCTTATCATTGATCCCAATGCCCAATCCAACCCCTAAAATCGGAGACATTAACGGGGAGATTAACATCGCTCCAATGATGACTGCTGGTGAGTTTAAATCTAACCCTAGTGAGGCAACCATTATAGAACACATCAAGAGCCAGGCATTCGACCCCCGCATTCGTTTATTATTATGGATATTTTCCAAAGTCCCTTCTCGGTCCATCCCTTCTTGTAAATCCACCAAGTCATTAAAAAAATCTTTAATAGATTCCCATAAACCATCCGTAGGGTTGTTCTTTTTAGGGGTGGGAGTATTCGTATTTATAGGCATTGCAGTATTGTAGGTTACGATTTAGCGGTGGAGTATCAAAAGACGCTGCTAGATACCCAATAGAAAAAGCGTAAATTTACAAAAACTATATAGCTCTTTGAGGATTGTGTGATTAGTCAATTTTCAAGTAGTTAGAAAGCATTAAGGTTCTTTGACAAATCTCGTGAAATGGAGGCAAGTAGCAAATCAGATTGGCTCGATGTCCATTTCAGGGAAGGAATCACGTAGTTTGTCGAAGAACCAGCACTAATAAAACAGTTAGGTAACTCGTCGGATGGCTGCGCCGTCCGATGAGGCTTCATAATGTTTGTCCAAATACTAACGAAATAAAATACCACTCATGAAAATCGTTTACTTAATCCGTCACGCTAAATCTAGTTGGAAAGATATGTCTTTAAAAGACATTGATCGCCCTTTGAATAAGAGGGGAAAAAGAGATGCCCCTTTTATGGGGAATTTGTTAAAAGAACAAGGCGTGATGCCAGATATGCTAATTTCAAGTCCTGCCAATAGAGCCTATACCACCGCCTGTCATTTTGCAGAAGCATTGGGCATTCCCAAAGCGGAAATTATACAAGAGCCTCGTATATATGAAGCTTGGACTGCTGACATTCTAGAAATTATTCAACAACAGCCAGAAGATCGACAAACGATCTTTTTATTTGGGCACAATCCTACCTTTACTAGTTTTGCCAATAGTTTCACAAAGAATTACATAGATAATGTCCCAACTTGTGGAATCGTGAGAATTGATGCAGAAATAGACCATTGGAAAGCGTTTTCAGAGCAAACGGCGAAGGTGATTTCTTTTCAGTTTCCGAAGCAGCATTTTAGTTAGGGTATCGGAAAATTTTAACCTTCTCAATTGAGGGGGTGACTTCGAAGTCACCCCCTCAATTATAAACCTGAAAAAAAGTGGTATAACGTTAACCGTCAACCGTCAAGTGAAACGACCGTCAACCGTCCACCAAACAAACCCCACTAAATACCACAAAAAGGGTAGCAAAAAAACACGCCATCCTTTATATCTTTACCGTACAGTTTAAGGATGGCCTGTTGAAGCCTTTGGGGGACTCAGCGGGCTTTTTTTATCGCCTTAATAAAACAATTTCAGACCGCCTATTATTAAATTTTCCTTGCTCCGTTTGATTACTTGCTGCGGGTTGTTTGGCACCAAATCCTTTAGCAGCAGTACGCTCTTTTTTAATTCCATTCTCTATTAGATACGCTTGTACGCGGGTTGCTCGATCGAAAGAGAGTTGTTGATTTCTTTGAAGATCGCCTGAATTATCTGTATGTCCATTAATTTGTATTTGGGCAGTTGGATAGGCTTTTAATATGGATACGACCCGATCTAACTGTTCATAGGCACCTGCTTGTAGTTCATTTTGATTGGTATTAAAATGGACCCGATCTAATAAGAATGTTTTAGGGAATACACTATTTGGTAAACTTAAAAAATCAGCAATTTTAGAAGCCGTTGATCCTTTTGTAAAGCCCAAATCTGCTGCACTTGGTCCCAATAAAGTTGGTAATTTCTTGACAGTAGTAGCATCCTTGACAGGCTTGATATTTTTTTGGGGTTCTTCCTTGACGATAGGTGCTTTTTCCGCAATACTAGTACCGCCACAACCTCTTGTCAAAAAATACATCAGCCCAGCTAATATTAATAAAAGCGGAAGCCACCACCACTTAAAAGCTGCTTCCTCGTTTGTTACCGTTTTTGTGTTTTTTATAGACTTTATGGGTCTAGGCTTTTCCACTTTTGTGGTAGAACGGCTTGTAGGAATGACCTCCTTTAAAGGAGGTTTACCTGCGTCTTTGGTTTGCGGTTTTCGTTTAGGGCGGTTAGTAGCAGGTGATGGAGCTGGCTTATTTTTTATTTTGGGAGGAATATTTTCTCTCTTCTTTTTGAGTTGTGGAGGGGGAGTGGTTTTTTTATTTTGGGATTGCTCTGGTCTTTTCGAACTTAAGGAAAGGGGTTCTGCCTTTTGAGTAGGCTGCCTATTTAGGAGGATGGATTCTTTTTTAACTTCCTTACTCGGTTTCTTTTCTCGATCCACTATTTTGTCTTTGCTGGCGGATAAAAGGATAGGAATTTTTTCAATTCTATTAGTGGAAACAGTATTCTGCCCATCTAAGTACTTAGGCGCATTTTCTAAAAAATGACGCATTCCTAAGATCATATTTCGCTTGGTATCAAAATACCTACTCTTTGCTACCGTTTTCCCTTTTTGAGATTGAATCGTAAAATAATGTTGCCCCTTTTTCTCTTTCATCACATATTGATCCTTGACTTGGCTAAGGGTTATTATTTCCTTGATGCTATTTTCTCTTTGTTTTCTAGAACCAAAAGCGGGACTAAATAATAATGCTTTCCCTTTTTGGTCATGGTAGTGATAATAGTGGCATTTATTATCAGGATTTCGAAAAGTTTCAAATCCAATAAAGCCATTGGGTGCTGCTTGTTGTAAAAGAAATTTTTCTTTGGGCAGTCGTAGTGGTTTTTTCTTTTTCTTAGGTAATTTGATAATGGCTGTTTTATCCTTAGCCATTTTTTTTAGGTATTTAAGTCCTTCTTCTGCGGCTTGTTCTTGTTTGTAGGTTCTGCTTCTGGCAACTTCAAATCCTTCTTTGTCTAGGAGGATAAACATAAAATTACCCTTAAAAGGCACCATTTTATGCGAAAGTTTTTTGACTTTATTTTGGTCAATTAATGCTTTTAGTCCTTTTGTTCTCCTTCTTTTTCCATCATAAGATCGACTAAACAACATGGGCTTACCCTCTTTATCATTCAAATGAAAATAGTATAAGCCTTCTTTCTCTTTGTCTAATAATTCGAAACCTGGTTTCTGTGTATTAGAGCGTTGCTTAAAATCATAGCCTTCATTGGCCGTACCAAGTTTTCTTTTAGATACTACCTCGGAGGCTCTACCATCAAATAAGACTTCATATGTATCCTCCCTTCCTCCTGATTCTTTTAAAAAGGCAATAGCATCACTAGCCTCTTCTATCGTTTTGAATCGCCTACTTTCTGCCTTTCCAGCAGTAAAAATAAATCCCCCTCCTACGGAAGAGACATTGATCATATCATAAACATAAATAGACTGCAGAGTTCGTTTAATACTCTTTAAACAAGATGCTTTGTTTGGGAAACCTCTTTCTCCTAAAAGGACCTTTTTTCCATGACTGATTTCATATCGATAGGTCTTATCTTGGGCAGATTCAAACATTCTAATTTTCATCATAGTACAAACATTAACTGTTCAAAGATTGGAATTATATGCTAGGCTGGGATCGAAGAAAAAATAATATTGGAAAAATTCTATATGTTTTCTCGAAGCCAAGATAGTAAAAAATATTTTATTTACCGATTTCAGGTTGTTTTTGGGTAGAAACTAGGGATAAACGACTAAAATTTGCCTCAAAGTGTCATACAATCATACCATATAAGCGCATTACTCTTGTAGCTTTACGAACTACAAACGCAGCTTTACGATTCTCCCCTTTTCCTTTCACTCCACTTATTCCCTCTTTTGCTTATAATCATACAATATAACACTTTCAATATATTTAACTTCTACTGTATTTGCAGGTATATTTGTATTAAGAGTATGTCTAAATTTCTATCGGCTGAAAACCAATATTTTATGAACCTGACTTTGAAAAAATGAGTTTGCTTAGCCCGCTAAACGCACTAATTTTTTCTTCGCCAGAACCACAAACTATTGATTTTCAACTCGAAAT
>CALJIQ010000492.1 GCA_937973995.1 uncultured Saprospiraceae bacterium | reverse complement strand
TGATTAACACCGTGTGCAACACGGTGGTAAGGCCTTTTGTGGCATCTCCCAACTCTGGAGGAGTTGAATGTTCAAGATTCAACTCCTCCAGAGTTGGGAGCTTTACTTGCTTCCAGTACCCTAGATTGCATCTAGGGTTATTCGTATTTAATCCTTTCAGGATTTTTCGTTTAAAAAGATGTAGGGTATCATAAGATTTGGAAAATGCCAACCAATTCCACCAAATCAATATAATTTGTACACTACCTAATTGCAAAGAACAATACTAATTCACAAACTTTCAATTATTTCTGAAAATAAAGAAAATTTCAAAAAATAATTTATTTAATGATAAATCATTAAAAATCAATATTTTATAAATAAAATAGCTTGAGAGTTATCCTAAATAATTAATATTAACAAAAGAATGTTCAACAATTATTTGGTTTTTGTTTAACAAAAAAATACCTTTGATTCAACAAAATGATATTGATGGAGAAATTTGTTTAAGACAAACACCCAAAACCCCAGTCACACTCAAAATTGTTGAATTATGTCTACTATCGATTTTACATCCCGTTTCGACCAAATGACCCCGGTATTAAACGCCTTTGCCTACAACCTGACTAAGAATATTGAAGACGCTAAAGACTTGTATCAGGAAACGGCTTTTCGGGCAATTACCAACAAAGAAAAATTTAGAGTAGGGACCAATTTCAAGGCTTGGCTTTTCACGATTATGAAGAACATCTTCATTAATAACTATCGTAAGAAAGTGAAAGCAAATACTTTCATGGATTCTACGGACAATAATTTTTACATTAATTCAGGTAAGAATATTGTTTCCAACGGGGCAGAGTCGAGCATCATGATGCAGGAATTAACTGGAATGATTAGAGACTTAGATAAAAGCATCAAAGTTCCTTTCGTTATGCACTTTAATGGTTATAAATACCAAGAAATTGCAGACTATCTGAATCTACCTTTGGGAACGGTGAAGAGTAGAATCTTCTTCGCTAGAAAAGAATTAAAAGATTTGATTAAGAAAAGATATGGTGGTCGAATGTAAGAGGAAAGACGAAAGTTCAAATTCAAGAATCAAGTCCAAGTTCAAACTATACTAGACGTTGATATAGAAGTGGTTTGAGAATCGGAATTGGACTCACTTTTTCTTAATCCTTACGATAACACAAAATAAAAAAGCCTCTTCGATCATATCGAAGAGGCTTTTTTATTTTACGTTACTTTCAGATAACGGGCATTTTGAAAATGCCAATTATCAGCCACAACACCATAATACCAAAATGCCACAACACCAATCCTACTCCAATAGCTTCACCTTGATCTTATCTCCAGGCATTGGTAATCGCCCTTTCCGCACATTGTTATACTCCAATATTTTTTCAACAGGTGTCCCATATTTAGCCGAAATATCTCTGATACTTTCATAGCGATGAATGATATGGTATTGATACTGTTTTGCTCTTGCGGACGTGTTATTTTTGGAAGTAGAAATCGCTGGAGCGTTCTGTGAAACTACTTTTGTTGGAGGTAAAGGCGTCAGTGCAGGCACTTGTTGCTTTGTCCTAACAGGTCTTGGAGGAACAGGAGTAGAGGGAGAAGTAGTACCTTTCGGAATATATATCTTTAACTGCTGTCCTGCCGATACATAATTACTTTTTAAATCATTCCATACTTTGATATGGTAGGGATGACAATTGTAAATTTTAGCGATGGCATTCAAATGCTCGTTGTTTTGAACAGTATGATAAGACAGCGAATAATTATCATTCGTGAAAGTGGGCAGCGGGTTATTTACGTAGATAGGCGTGGTGGGGGCAGTAGAGGCATAGACAGGCTTGCTATCTGGTCGAGCCACTTTATTTTTGAATTCTGCCATCACTCTTTTAGGTAAAATTAAATAATACCCTCTCTGAGTAGCAGGAATATAGTTTTGTAAAAAAGAAGGATTGAGTTCTCGAATCGTACTTACAGGAAGCCCTGTCATGGCAGAGATGGTTTGAAAATTTAAGAAGCTATACACTTTCACCGCTTCCGTCAATTGCAAATCCATAGAAGGATATTGGGGAATAAGACCATGATTCTCGTAATGCTGCAAAATATAAGCTGCTGCGATATAGCCTGGCACATAGCTTCTAGTTTCTTTCGGTAGATATTTTTTGATCTTCCAAAAATTCTTACTCCTTCCTCTTCTAATGGCTTTACTAACGTTGCCAGGACCACTATTATAAGCAGCAATTGCTAGTGCCCAGTCGCCAAATCGATTATATTGTTTAGCTAAATAAGCTGCCGCTGCCGCTGTGGATAAGTGCGGATCACATCTTTCATCCACAGATTGGTCAATACGCAATCCATATTCCTTGCCTGTTGCTTTCATGAACTGCCAAAGTCCAACTGCTTTTGCGCTAGACACAGCAACTGGATTTAAAGCCGATTCTGTAACAGATAGATATTTTAGAGCATCAGGTATGCCGCTTTTCCGAAATTGCTCTTCATATATGGGAAAGTACATGACCGCTTTCCCCAAAATACGTTCTGTCTTCGCCCTATTCTTTATGGTATAAGTTCTCAAATAGCCTTTTACCACATCCGTATATCTAGTAGGAACGGCGCTTTGCGTTGCTCTAAGACGGGAAATCACCTCACTGTCAGAAAAGGAGTGGGTTACGGAATAGCCGTCATTGGCTCTATATAATACATTGGTTTGTGCTTGTACGAAGTAAGTGGTACAAAACAATAGACAACCAATCAGGGGTAAGTGCTTCAGGAACTGCTTTTTCACAAGTATCTCTTTTTTATAAGGAAGTCCAAAACTAACAATAATTTAACCCGAGTTGCGGGTTGTGAGTTGATAGACAAAGCCCAAAAAACGCTTAATATTATTTTGTTGGAAAACTTGTTCACCCGCAACACGTAACTCGCAACATTAAACACTCCAACGGAAACATTAACTAAATGTGTCTTAAAAGCTATTAATTTTAAATAACCTTAACGTATAATGGGTTGAATGGTAGATTATTAGAGGGGCAGTGAGTAAGTTCTCAATGATGAATTTTGAATGATTGAATTTTGAATGAAACGAGCCGCAATAGTACGAAAACACTAAGATGTAAGACGGCTACCCATTCAAAATTCAAAATTTTTCATTCAAAATTGAGTACTTACGTTGGTAAATGGGTTAGACGTTGACACCAATTACAAGTCTGGTCTGCTAAGAAAAATAATTCCCCTACTTATCAATCACCAATCACCAATCCCTAATTCACTTGATAAGTAACCCCCAATAACTCCAACTCCTTAATCAAATCATTATTAGCATTGACTTTTTGCTCTTTGGCTATCATATGTAGCTTCGTTTTCGTTTCTCTATCAAATAAATGGATTTTTAAACGATGCTTCCCCTTGTGT
>CALJIQ010000491.1 GCA_937973995.1 uncultured Saprospiraceae bacterium | reverse complement strand
CGAAGTAATGGAAGTTGCGATCAACTTCACTACTAGCGAAGCTGCTGCATTCGGATTGGAGCAAAATACACCGAATCCATTCAATGGCGAAACTGTAATAGGTTTCACTTTACCACAAGCTGGTCAAGCAACATTGAAGGTAATGAATGTACAAGGTAAAGTATTAAAGTCATTCACGAATGACTATGCTAAGGGTTACAATCAAATTAGCTTAAATGCTAAAGAGCTTGGAGCAACTGGCGTACTTCACTACCAATTAGAGTCTGCGGACAATGTAGCTACTAAGAAGATGATTATCATCGAATAATATAGCAGATTTTTACTAAATTAAAATAAAAAGTCGTCTTGGTGAAGTTCATCAAGACGGCTTTTTTATTTATACCACCTTTCTATTAGATCACTTATCTTTGCTAAGAAATAATACTTAAATTCTTGCGAATATTAGAAACACATGAGTGTAGTAGAATTAAAAGTCCCCACAATAGGGGAATCCATAGCCGAAGTAACTTTATCTAAGTGGTTGATTCCCAATGGCGAATTTGTCAATATTGATGATCCCATTTGTGAGTTTGAATCAGATAAAGCAACCTTAGAATTTCCTGCCGAAGTATCTGGAAAATTAATTTGGGTAGCCGCTGAAGGAGATGACTTAGAAATTGGGGCATTAGTGGCTAAAATTGATACAAGTATTACCGCAGGTAGCAATAGTGCGCCCTCCTCCCCTACTCCTAAAGAAGAAAAAGCTGCACCAGTAGTTGCTGCTGTCTCAAATGGTAGTGGAAAAGTGGTGGAAATGAACGTACCTACTATTGGTGAATCGGTTACTGAAGTGACTTTATCCAAATGGCTAGTAGGCAATGGAGAACAGGTGAATTTGGACACGCCAATATGTGAATTTGAATCCGATAAGGCAACCCTCGAATTTCCTGCCGAAGCAACTGGTAAACTAATCCATGTAGCTGCAGAAGGAGATGATTTGGAAATTGGGGCATTGGTTGCCAAAATTGATACGAGTGTTACCGCTAGTAATGGGGCTGCTAAAGCAGTTCCTGCCACCGCAGAAGCTGTCGCCCAGAATACCACGGCAAGTACTAGTACCAGTGGACACCCTTCCCCTGCCGCTGCAAAAATATTGAGAGAAGGCAATGTACCTGCATCAGCAGTCACTGGAACAGGCAAAGGGGGTCGCATTACCAAAGCAGATGCGCAAACCGCTGTCGCTAATAAAGGGGCCACTCCTGCACCCGTTGCTACAAAAAGTGCTGCTCCTGCTGTTTCAACACCTACTACCACTATGCCCTCACCGACCGCTTTCAGTAGAAATGAGAGACGAGAGAAAATGAGCCGAATGCGGCGCACCATCTCTAAGCGTCTATTATCGGCTACTCAAAATACGGCTATGCTGACCACTTTTAATGAGGTGGATTTATCAAATGTCATAGCCTTACGGAAAAAATACCAAGAATCATTTGTAGAAAAATATGGCGTAAAACTAGGGTTTATGTCTTTATTCGCTAAAGCCTGTGCCAAGGCTTTAATGGAAATGCCAAACGTCAATTCCTTTATCGATGGCGATCATTTAATCTACCATGATTACGTAGATATTTCCTTTGCTATCTCTACAGACACAGGTTTAGTAGTTCCTCCTATTAAAAATATCGAGTCTTTAAAATTCCATGAAATAGAATTGAAATTAAAGGAATTAGCATCAAAAGCGAGAAGTGGCAAATTAACACTAGAAGAGATGCAAGGAGGAACATTTGCCATTACCAATGGTGGTGTCTTCGGTTCTATGATGAGTACGCCTATCTTGAATGAACCTCAATCGGCTATTTTGGGAATGCACAATATCATCCAACGACCAGTTGCGGTAAATGGAGAGGTTGTAATACGTCCAATGATGTATTTGGCTTTATCCTATGACCACCGAGTGATAGATGGTAAATCTTCTGTTACGTTCTTAGTAAAGGTGAAAAATTATTTGGAAGATCCTACTACTTTGTTGTTGGATTTGTAATATGGGAATTATTTTTTTTGCAAAAAAGGGGAGACTTTCTTTGAAAGTCTCCCCTTTTTTCATTACCCATCATCCAATTCATCAATCGCCACATTCGCAAAAGAATCCACTAATTCATTTCGTTTTACAAAATTACACCAAGTACATCTTGGCTTTCCGCATCCGGTATAAAAATCGTGTTTTTGTATTTTTTGATATACCTCTACAATTAAGTCTTTTACCAATTGGGTATCTTTTCCAGTGAAAGATATTCGTTTAGATTCTAACTTCCCATTAGGCGCAGGGTCCATATAAAAGATTTCTCCTGACGGAACTGCTACCTCCCCTGATTGATAAGATTCTAATAAGATTTTGTAAAAAACGAGTTGCCGCCAATAGCTTCCACCTTGTGAATTTTGCTTAGTGGGTTTAGCTAATTTAGAAGAAGTATGACTCCCCGTTTTATAATCAACAATATGGGTTTTCTTATCTTTTAGGTATTCAATTTTATCAATCGTTCCTGTTAATGGAACGCCTTCTACTTGCACATTTTTAATCGTATATTCTGCTCTAGTTTCTTTATGCCATTTAGGTAAAAAATCGGTATATATAGTGGTCAAATTAGTACGACCTAATTCCAAGCGGCGTTCATATTCTTCTTTGGTAAAATAGCCTACTTGCCGCTTCATTTCTTCATTAAAATAACCTAAAAAATGCTGCAAGGCAGGGTATTGTTTGCCCTTAGAACGACGCATTTTTTCAAACAAAATCATTAAGGCATAGTGCATCGCCGTGCCATAGGAAGCGGCTTCTGTATTAACGCTTGGAATTTTTAAAACCGTCTCATAATAAAAACTCAAGGGGCAATATAAATAGCGATTAAAAGTAGAAACACTTAGTTTAAAATCTTTTAATAATTCCTGTACAACGGCTTTCTCTAGTGGCTCAATTTGTGGCTCATCGGTTTCTAATAATAGTGTTTGCAAGCTACCTTTTAAATGATCAGCGGATACTACTCGTTCCTCAACAGACAGGTCATATCCTGCTTTTATTTCATCTATAAATTGAGTAGGTTGTAGCGGTTTGCCTTTACTGTTCGTTTGGCTATGAGAGATATATAAATACTTCTTGGCTCTCGTCATAGCAACATAAAACAATCGCCTACGAGCCTCTAAGGCATCTTCTTCTCCCGAATAAGTAACCGTATCCGGCAAGGCAAATTGGAACGGCGATTTTTTGTTCGGTTCCCAAAAATCTTTGACCGCATCTAAGATAAAGACACATTCATATTCCAAGCCTTTAGAACTATGTGCCGTCACTAAATGAATCCCTTCTTCCGCAAGCACCGTCTTATCTAAAGGAATAGCAATACGATTCGCATCCATTTTTTGCAGTACGTCCAATAAGCCCTTTAACTTCATACGAGGCTTGCGGTCAATCTCTATTTTTATAAAATTTAGAAAGGTATTGACCACTTGTAAATACCAAGCCTTTTCGGGTTGCTCCAATAAATATTGTAGCATCCCACTCCTATTAATAATCTTCTCGATGATAGTGACTAAGGGCAGATTTCTATAATCATAAATAAGGATGGACACCAAGTCTGAAAACCGCTGTATCGCCTCTTTGTTTTTTAAAGACAAACTCCCTAAAAGTTCCTCTTCTGAAATCACATCTCGCCAACGCTTCCATTCTTTTTGACTGACTACATGGCGACTCAATTTTATTAAGTCGGTTGGTTCAATACCTAAAAAATTAAAATGTAATAGTTGAAATAATAAATGCTCTCCTTTGTACAGACTGGTATATTCTAAGTGAATATACTCCAACAACATCCGCAAATTTTGGATAAGCGGTAAGTCGAGTATATTTACTCGACGCTTTGTTTGATAAGGTATCTTTTGTCGTTCTAATAATTCGACCAATCGCTTCGCTTGCTTGTGGCGAGCGTATATAATCGCCATTTCGCTCAATGGAATTCCTTCCGCTTGCAAGGCTTGGATGCTCAATAAAATATCCGTTTCTTCTTGTATTCTATTGGGGTACACTCGAAGGATCGGAACAACTTTTATGGTTGTATCACCCGTAGATAAGATCGTCTTTTCTATTTGCAATTCACTGGCAATCCTTTTTTCATTTCGATCAATTAACACCTTTGCTGCATCCAAAATAGATTGGGTAGAACGATAATTATTTTTTAAAAAGACTAGCTCAATATGCTCTTTGTATTGTTGGTGAAAATCCAATAGATTTTTTAATCTAGCTCCTTGAAATTCATAAATAGATTGATCGTCATCACCTACAATAAAAATATTGGGGTTCTCCCAGTACTGAATTAGCAATTGTAAAATATCATTTTGCGCCCCACTCGTATCTTGAAACTCATCTACTAACAAGTAGAGATATTGCTCTTGGTAATAGCGCAGTAATTTTTCAAATCGCCCAAATTCTTTAATCACCCACAAGATCATATCCTCATAATCGTAGCGGCGATGTTGGCGTAATAGAGTCGTATAATTTTCAAATAAAACCGCCGCCTCCCACAGGCGTTCCATCTTCTCTTTTACTAACTGTAATTTTCCTTCTTTTACATCTCCCTTTTTATACCTTCCTGCTTTGACTTTATAAATAAACTCTTCCCGATGCGGTAATTCCTCTAAGTATAAGCGAATGCGCTCATGCAAATACTCCGCCGTCCAATGCTCCTTTTTCATCATTTGGAACAAGTGGTGTAGATGCTTTTCGTAAAAATATATATCTCGTCTTCCGCGCTTCAAAGGATGTGCTACTGGCAACTTATCAATCAACTTCCGAATAATCTCCACCCGTTCCAATTCACTCAACGGTTCCAATTGCTGAATTCCAAATAGCTCTAAATTTTCTTGAATGACTTTATTACAAAAAGAATGGAAGGTATAGATATGTACTTTATGTGCTTCTGGTCCTATGAATTGCAACAGACGCTCTCGCATCGCATGCGTACCCGCATCCGTAAAGGTGAGACAAAGGATATTATGGGCTTGGGCATCGGTCTCCAAAAGGATACGACCAATACGGGCAGAAAGAATATGGGTCTTGCCCGTCCCTGGACCTGCTACAACCAATACAGGACCTTCTATCTGGTCAACGGCTTGTCGTTGTTGCAGGTTGAGGCGTTTGAGTTCTTTTAGGAAGGCCTCGTTGTATATGGTTGCAGTCCGTTTTTCTTTGGTCACATTGATTGTTACGCCTAATCTACTCACTCTGAAGTAAGCGAATTAGTTATTTAGTAAAACAATCGCATATAATACTGTTTGCAAATTTTATAAGTTATCTGTTGCTTTAGACCACCCCCGGCCCCTAAAGGGGAGTACCTTAATTGTAATTATTGATCTAAGGTACTCCCCTTTAGGGGTCGGGGGTGATTAAACGGATCGAAAATCTATCTATCAACAGCAAAGGTGTTTTATGCGATCACCTTGAATAATTAACCAGAATGTATTATGCTCATTTCAGTTATTCATAAGCCAAAGTTAATGAATATTTGTAGATTGTCTTAACGCAATCAATCCCAACAAAGGACCAATAGCTAGTATCGAATATATCAGAGTAATATCCATAGTACGTTGCAATTGACTCAACAGTTGAATACTCCCAATCGTAATCGCAAAACCAATACAATTCACAATAGTCAAAGCCGTACCCTTTATCTCAGGGGTTGCATTTTGAGCAACCAAGGTAGAGAAAAGGGGAGAATCGGCAATTACC
>CALJIQ010000490.1 GCA_937973995.1 uncultured Saprospiraceae bacterium | reverse complement strand
TGAAAACAATATCTTTTAATTATTAAATTATCTCATTAATGAGCAACTAAGTAGTGTGCCATTATTAATTATTGATTATTTTCCAGACGCTACTGAACACGCCTAATTAGCTAATAATCAGTAATTAATAATCAATCAACTAGGGCGAACGAAAAGTCGTTTTTATAATGTATAACTCTCTGACATAGTAACGAACGACGTTCCTCAAAGGAACGTCGTTCGTAGCTAACTACCATTTATCAAGCAGTTACATATTATGATTATGACTTTTCGTTCGCCCTAATGCTGAGAATAGCTTGAAAATAAATCAGGACTGGTACCTGTTTGACTAGGTTTAAACATAAGTTAGAATAATTTGAGTACTTGCTCAAAATACAAAATTTTATCCCAGTATTTCAATGAACTAGTTACTAATTTGGGGTTTTTAGAGTGGACTCAACAATGGAACAATGGAACAATGAAGCCATGAAACAATAGATACTCTCACCGCTTCTGCTTCCCCAACTTCATCATAAACCAAGTTTCAAAAGCAGTATAGACCAAGTAGGTAATAAAAAAAGGAATAACAAATGCTTTAGAGGTGGGCTGGGTCATTTGGTAATAGGCGACGACAACAATAAAGGAGAACACAATCTTAGCAAAGGTAAATCCTAAAATGGTCCCCATGAAAGCGTTTTTGTTGTTGCTATTAGCCGTTAGCATGCCTACACCAAACATGGCAAGGGTGAGGATCACAAAAAAAGCGAGACTGATCCACGAAAAATTAGCATAAGGTTGCAGTGCTTCTAATTGATTAATAGCGAACAAGGCAAGCGCTGTAATAGCTGTTAAGATACCAATTTGACGAAAGAAGGTGGAGGTGGGCATTTTATTTAAATAGGTGTTGTGGTGTTTTGGTTTTATGGTAGTATGGCTGAGTCTTTATTTTCATAAAATAGGATTGTAATCCCATAAAATTTTTGTAAAATTAGTCTTTACCAAAATGCCACAAAACCAAAATACCATAAAACCTAATCCGTTACTTAAAGCAGATCTTTCAAGGATACATAAAAAGCAATGGGTAAGGCAATCAGCGCACACAAGGCCGTCAAATAAGCAGTTTCGTTACCGAAATGCTCATCTAGCTTCATGCCTGCAAATACACCTAAGGCTATTATGATCGCCATTTGAAAGGCCATTCCCGAATATTTCAGGACGGAATTAGCATCAGACTTGGACCGCTTCTTTTTCGGTGTTGACAACTTTCTTATTTTTTTGCTTAGAATTATTGGACGGAGTGCTTTCTGTTGTATTTCTTCTCACAGCCGCATTGATGATAGCGCCTTGATGAACTACTAATTTATCATAATTTGCTTCTCCATTAATGACTGCTGTTTCTTTCAAGGTCAATATTTCTGCTACTGCTAATTTTCCTTCAAATTGCCCTTCCACGACCGCACTTTGGCAGGTTATATCCCCTTTCACTTCCCCACTAGGTCCAATAATCGCTTTTCCAGCACAATGCAAATCTCCGAGTAAGATACCATCAATACGAATATCGCTTTCGGTACGGATATTTCCTTCAACAGTAGTTCCTTTTACTAAGGTGTTTAATGCAGATGGTTTAGAACCATTACCAGATGGATGAACCGTGTTTGTGTTCTTGTTTTTTTTACCAAACATTTTTTTTGTTTTTAAAGAATACGTTGGCTTTCGAGTTGTAAGGTCGTCAGTAGGTGTGTTGTGTAAGTTTTAAACGTAGTCTTTATAGTTTTCTCATTTTTAGGACTCAGGAGTCCTCATATAAGGCTAAAGTACCACTTTTTATTCATATACAATAAAAATGCCCTAGCTTTTACTGCAAAGCTAGGGCATTTTTAAGAGAACGTATTGGACACCTCGCAGGTGTTCGATACTTTTCGTTAGCTATAAATTAGAAATTCGGACAGTAAACATTCCGTTTTTCGTTGCCTTGAATATTATAAATAATAGAAAATTCAAAAGCACCATTGGAATTACTGGCTGGCTTTAAGGAAGATACGTTTACATCGTAGCTAAAGCCGATACCGAAATCATTATAATCAAATCTGGTAGATAAAATAACGGCATCTAACCAGATGGAGACATCGTCCGATCTTGTTACGATTGGCGGATCTCCAGGATTAGGTCCAGGAATTGTAGAAACTACCCCATTCACCCGATTAGCCAATCGCGTCCAAGCACCAATTTGGAAAGATTGCGTAGTTCCGCTGCTACCTCTTCGTCCTCTTTTACTTCCTCCCATCAAGAATTTAATACTCGTACCTGCATTTAACTCAAAGGAAGGGCCTTGAAAGAAAGCGACCATACCTGGCACTAAGCCTACTCTTGATTTGCCCATCAACTCTGCACCAGCATGAATAGTAAATTTACTATATAAAGGAACATCTTGTGTACTATCGAAAGATTGATTCGCTCTATTTAAGTGACTAAAAGCACCTCCAATATAGAAGTTGCTATACTCATCAAAAACCGTAAACCACAGTAAACCAGCTGATAAATCAGCAAATAAGAAATTATCTCTATCAAAAGTTTCGCCAGACCCCAAACTTCCATCAAAACCACCTTCTCCGTCGTGCTGCGAACCCCATTGTAAATTCAAGAAATCTATACTTCGTTGAGAGACACCTGCTTCTGCCCCAACTACTAAATAGTGCGATTTGCTTCTATACCCTCCCATACGTTTACTATAGGCAGCAGATAATTTACCTTGTAGGGTCTTAAAATCTGATTGGCCTGCTTTATCTCCCCAAAAAGTACCCCCTATTCCGAAATAATCATATCGTCCTACCGCAATTTTCTGATCGTAAGACACAGAATAAGTAGAAAAAGCATTCGATTTCAACACACTCGCCCATTGGTTTCTATAATTACCCACTACCCGAACTTGGCTATTCATCACCCCTGTCAATGCAGGATTCAAGTTGAGTGGAGACATATAAAACTGAGAAAAGTGAATATCTTGGGCTTTCAAAGAGGTGTTGCCGAGGGAAAAGATAACAATTACAAAAAGTAGAGTTCTAAGCACTTTCATAGTAGGTCTTAATATGAATTTTGAATTTTGAATGATTGAATTTTGAATACGGTACTATTCAAAATCCAAAATTCACCATTCAACATTAATTTTTAAGAAACAAGTTTACAAGGATATGGATATTTCGGGAGTTGGGCAAAATTGCCTAATGTGGAATCTGCAAAATTGTTGACTATTCCACAATAAAACTCCCAATACCAACTATTAACGCCATTTCTGCTGGCATATTTTGACATATAACCAAAATGGCAACAGGTGTAAGGTATTTGGCAATTCGAGTTGTGGGTGGACGGGTTGCGAGTTGCGGGTGAACGGGTTGCTAGCGTTAAGTATGCAATCCTTTCACTCATTCACTCTCAACTCCTTCACTCCGTCTTCCAAATCGCTCCGTATTCTTCTACGAGGATATTGTCAAAATGGTCGGCTTTTTCAAATAAATGCTTAAACAGTTGGATGCCTGTTTCTACATTTAAATAGCGATCATAAATCAAAAGGGACAAGATGATTTCATTTCCCTTGGGATTGATACTAAACGTAAGTCCGTCTATCTGATAATTTTGTTTTAGGAGATATTGGTATATAGGCTTGATATTCTCCTTGGGAAGGGTACATAAGTATGCATCACCAATAATTAAGCCAGTTTTCTTGTGGTAAGTGATATTGATTTTTGCGCTTCCTTCTCTGATTTCCCAGTTGTTGGGACCCCTTCTAGAAAGTTTTACATCATGACCTGTTTTGGTTAAAAGTGTTTCAATAGTCTTACTTACGCCTACTGGCTCAAACTCTTCTGTTTGGGAAGGAAGAATAATCTTCGCCCCACAGGTAGGACAGTAGCGATCTTCTATAGTAGAATCATAAACAATATTGGAACAAGAGATGCACCTAGCCGCAGTATCGGTTTCCTTGTGCTGAAACTCCTCTAAGGTCTTTTTTAAATAATGTACGGGTAAAGAAAATCCTACATTTTCCCCATCTCTAATGACAAAGGTATTTACCCCCACAATATGTCCTTTTTCATCCAATAGTGGACCTCCACTATTACCGGGATTCAAAGCTGCATCATGCTGAAAATAATTAATATCGTTCAAGCTATGAAAAGCATTAGAAATAATACCTAAGGTACTGGTATATTTTAATCCAAAAGGATGCCCAATCGCAATAATGGGTTCGCCATTGGACAGGGTTCTCACACTATCAAGATGAACCTCTGGAATCGTATTATCCTTTGGTAGGGACAAAAAAGCCAAATCCAATTTTTGATCTAAGTACAACACCTTAGCCAATTGACGCTCTAAGTTATTCCCTTGTATCACCACTTGTCTATTCCCTCTTACCACATGTTCATTGGTAACAATTACTTGGTATGTTTTCAAATAAAAACCCGTCCCCTTGCTATACGGAGTAGCTATTTGAATCACCACCTTTCTGAAAAACGCTATGATGTCTTGCATGCGGGTTGCGGGTTGCGGGTTGCGGGTTGTGAGCATACTTTGAAACTCGCAACCCGCAACTCGTTTCACTTAGTTAAATCCGAATTTCTAATCATTAATAAAAAGGACTTAGCAAAGCCCAATATGGAAGTGTAATCTAAATTGCCAAGTTCTGGATTGAATCGAGGATATTGAATTTTATTATTTTCGATAATACGTCTAATCGCTTTTCGAATGACACGCTTATTAGGTTGTTGCCCCTCTACAAAATGATATTCAAAGCCTAGGTCTCGGAAATAATCCGCCTCCGTCACCTGATAATACAAGTGGAATAAAGCACGAACGGGTTTGGGTACGGCAAATTGAAACAAACAATACCCAACAATATACCCAGGAATAGCCTTCGCAATCGTCTCATGTCCATTTTCCCAATACCAGTCCATGTGGTGCAATTCTCCATCTATAAAACTAACGACTCGATCATGGGCAGCGGGTTTTGTAATGCCAAACGTTTTGGTTACCCGATATAATTCCTTGTAATAGGCTTCTTTGGGACGAGTCAATAAGTGTTTAAATTCTTTGTAAAGGACGATGTTCTTTTGGATATTATTCTTTCCGTCTTTGGAAAAATACAAGCGATGAATTCGCTCTAAGGTCTCCATTAAATATCCTTCTGGAATCACCAAATAATCAATTTTATAAGCCAGATTTAGCAGCAGGTAAGCAATGGCCCCTGGGTATTTTTCTTGCTTGATGGAACCTCCATCAATCTCTTGAATAACTTCTTCTATATTCCGTCTGAGAAAGGTGTACTTTATTTCTTTTTCACTTGGTTCTATTTGCTCTACAATAGAATTATCCGAGTGATGCAGTACATCGAATTCCTCAATAAGTAAATCATCCATTTTATCCGCCTTGGTAGCCACTTCCTTCAAGGCATAATACAATTTATAGGGAGAACCGTCCAAGACATACGTATTGAACACAATAGCTATATCCTGATCTTTATCTAAAGCAAAGCGACCGTATTCCATCTTGTAATTTTCCTCCATCAAGCGCCGCATGAAGCCAATATTCAAATCATCTGCTTGCACGACCTTTGCGGCTACCCGAACTACTTTCTTATTCGCATATCCAGTGATCTTTTTTGAACCCTGTAATAATTCAAAATTGATTTGACCATCGGCTTCTTCTACTCGTACATTATTAATGTAGTTATCTTGTAAATATTGGAAAAACAAACGGTAGGAGTCTAAATAGCGTTTTTTTTCAAAAGCTTCTAGCGATTGATCCCAAGCATCATACTGCGCTGCGGATTTGTAGGAATCGGTATACCGACCAAAAGGGATGTTAGGCTGTACTACATCCTCTAAATCCAGTCCAAAAATTTTATCGAAGAATCCCATTCGCTATAAGTTCCAAATTCAAATTCTAAATTCCAAGCACCAAATTCCAATAATTAGGGATTATAACCGTCCAGTTTTGAAATTTGGAATTTGCCTAGTTAAGGGGGGAAAATAATAAAATTAGTGGAAAAGAAAGGTATAGAGGGGAAGTGTTCATTAGAAATTAAGGGTTAGATTGCTAGATGGCTCGTATGTTTGCAACGAGACACAAACCATCTAGCAATTTTTTACCCCCACTAATAAGCCTTCGCAAACAACACTCGTTCCTTAGAAGGCTGTCCAGTCAAAATACACTTTCCTTCTTCTTGTTCATTATCTAAAGGGATGCAGCGTATAGTGGCTTTGGTCAATTCTTTGATCTTCTTCTCTGTTTCCGTAGTACCATCCCAATGGGCGGAAATAAAGCCTCCCTTATCTTCTAATATCTCTTTAAAGGTATCAAAATCATCTGCGGAAGAAGTATGGGCTGCTCGGTAATCCAATGCCTTTTGGAATAGATTATTTTGAATTTCATCCAATAATTGTTCAACTACACCAGCAGCAGCATCTAATGGAACTTGAGTCTTCTCTCCCGTATCTCTACGAGCCAACTCCACCTGTCCTTTCTCTAAGTCTCTTTTACCAATGCCGATTCTTACAGGAATTCCTTGTAATTCGTATTCTGCAAACTTGAATCCTGGCCGTTTTTTCTTATCGGTATCATATTTAACAAAAATACCCTTATCCTTTAGGGCTTTCATGATCTTCTCTGCTGCCTCATCTATTTCTGGTCCAGGCTTTGGAATAGGAACGATCACGGCATGCGTAGTGGCTAATTTAGGAGGTACAATCAAGCCTGCATCATCCGAGTGGGTCATTATTAGGCCTCCCATTAAGCGAGTAGATACGCCCCAAGAGGTGGCCCATACATATTCTTCCTTCTGGTTTTGATTTAAAAATTTGACATCGAAGGCTTTCGCAAAATTTTGACCTAAAAAGTGAGAAGTCCCTGATTGCAAGGCTTTTCCATCTTGCATTAATGCCTCAATGGTGTAAGTATCTTCCGCCCCCGCAAAGCGTTCATTAGGTGTTTTTCTACCTTTGATAACTGGCATTGCCATATATTCTTCTGCGAACTTGGCGTAGATATGAAGCATTTGCTCTGCTTCTTCCACCGCTTCTTGCTTGGTGGCATGTGCGGTGTGCCCTTCTTGCCATAGGAATTCGGTGGTTCTAAGGAATAATCGAGTCCGCATTTCCCAACGCACGACATTTGCCCACTGATTAATTAATAAGGGTAAGTCTCTGTAGGAGTTAATCCAATCTTTATAGGTATTCCAGATAATAGTCTCGGAAGTAGGTCGAACGATTAATTCTTCTTCTAATTTTGCGGATGGATCTACCACTACCCCATTGCCATTTGGATCATTCATCAATCTATGGTGCGTTACTACGGCACATTCCTTCGCAAATCCTTCGACATGCTCCGCTTCTTTACTTAAAAAGCTTTTGGGTATAAAAAGTGGAAAATAAGCATTCACATGCCCTGTTTCTTTAAACATACGGTCCAATTGATCCCGCATATTCTCCCAAATTCCAAATCCATAAGGCTTGATGACCATACAACCTCTTACGGCAGAGTGATCTGCCAACCCTGCCTTCTTAATGATGTCTGTGTACCAATTGGCATACGACTCTTCTCTGCTTGTTATTCCTTTTGACATAAAAATGATTAGGAGTCAGGGTCAGGAGTCAGGAGTCAGAGGTCTGATTTTAGCAACCTGACCCCTGACTCCTGGCTCCTGACTCCTCAAATTGTTAAGATATTACTAAAAACTATTTGTATTGTTACCCAAATGATATATTCTCGTCCTAAAGGTGTTTGAAATATAGTTTTGTAGATAACTTTAACAGTTAAAAAATCTATTTTAAAGATGTCTTAACTAAAAAGAAGTTGCAAAAGTAATATATTTATACCTGTAAGATTTAACAAAAAAAGATAATTACTCTTAAATTAATAAATCATGAAAAATAAATTATCTGCCCTTTTGGTTGCACTTTTTACCCTTAGCATTGCAACTGGCTCTTTCGCTCAGGATGATCTGTACTACAATCCTTCTGACGACAACTCCGAGACCACTTACGCTTACGAAGTTGAGGAATCTGACTATGAAGCAGCAGATATGGATGAATATGATGAGTATGAGTATCTAGATGATTATGATTATCACTATAGTTCTCGTATCCGTCGTTTCTCTCGACCTACTTCTTTCGGATACTACGCTCCGTTCTTTACAGATAGAGGGTACTACAACAGATTAGTTACTCCTGGAGTTTCTATTTATGTTGGAAATCCTTATAGCTATAACGCTTACAGAAGAATTGCTAGAAATAATTTCTTCAACCCTTATGGCTTCAATAACTTTGGATTTAACAATCCATATGGTAGATCATCTTTCTACAATCCAGTTGGATTCGGAGGAGGATTTGGTTTCAACAACGGTTTCAACAACGGTTTTAGTAGAGGTGCAGTTGGTGGCTACAATGCTTACTGTCCTCCAACTAGCTATGGTACTAGCAGAGCGGTAAGAGGTTCAAGTAACGCTACCTACGGCCCAAGAGGTACTAGCACAAATACTTCTCGTTCTTATGATTCTACTGTAAGAAGAGGTACGAACAGAAATACAGAATCTGTAAGAGGAAATAGTACGACTAGAAGCAGAACTTCTGGTGCACGTTCTAACTCTACTAGAAGAACATACGATAGAAGCAACAACAATACTAGAAGAAATTATACGCCAAGAAGCAATAGTTCTTCTAGAAGAAGTTACTCTACGCCAAGAAGCAATAGATCAAGCAGAAGTTACTCTACGCCAAGAAGAAGTAGTTCTTCTAGAAGCTTCTCTACGCCAAGCAGAAGCTCAAGCAGCAGAAGTATCAGAAGCAGTTCTTCTTCAAGAAGAAACTTCTAAATCAGAAATAAAATAATGGCTCTTTAAGAGCATCATATAACTCATTAGAGTTGATAGAGGGTGGAATGGCATAATTCCACCCTCTTTTTTTATTCCTATACGAATCATAATCTTACATTTGTAAAAAGATTTAATCTGTCTTTGGATTAAATACAATGTAAACCTAATACTTGCTGCTGCCCTTCGCCGCTACGCGGCTCGG
>CALJIQ010000489.1 GCA_937973995.1 uncultured Saprospiraceae bacterium | reverse complement strand
CGTCCAGGCTATGCTATTGAATATGACTATTTTCCGCCTACGCAACTAAGACCTTCTTTAGAAACAAGATTAGTGAAAAATCTATTTTTTGCAGGACAAATTAATGGAACAACAGGGTACGAAGAAGCAGCTAGTCAAGGCTTAATGGCAGGTATCAATGCGCACTTAAAAATAAAGGAAGAAGAACCATTCATTCTAAAACGTTCAGAGGCATACATTGGCGTATTAATAGATGACTTAATTACAAAAGGTACCGATGAACCCTATCGGATGTTTACTTCTAGGGCAGAGTATCGCATTTTATTGCGACAAGATAATGCCGATGTCCGACTAACACCTATCGCTCACAAATTAGGGGTTATAGGCAGCGAAGAACGTATGGAGAAAGTGAATGAAAAAGTAGCGCAATCTAAAGCAATTGAAAAATTCTTCCGCTCCTATAGCATCTCTCCTGATCAAATAAATACTTATTTGGAGCAAAAGAAATCTTCTCCCATGAAGCAACGACAAAAGTTGCATGGCCTACTGATACGACCTCATATTAAAATAGAAGAACTACAAGAAATTTTACCAGAAGTGAAAACCTTCCTACAAGCGTATCCTGAAGAAGTGGTAGAAGTAGCAGAGATTAATATGAAATACGAAGGCTATATCAAAAGAGAACAAGATATGGTGGATAAAATGAATCGGCTAGAATCTGTGAAATTAAAAGAGGATGTGGATTATCAGTCGATCTCTTCCTTATCCGCTGAAGCAAGAGAAAAATTGTCTGAATTAAAACCACACACCATTGGGCAGGCTAGTCGGATTAGTGGTGTTAGTCCTGCGGATATTAGTGTATTACTAGTCCATATGGGGCGATGATATTAAGAAATAGCATCAATAAAATCAACAGCATCCAGCATCTAGAATCAATCACAATATGAAAGACTTCCAAACCATTCTACTCACCAAAGAAAACACCATAGCTACTATTACTTTAAATAGACCCGATGCTGCTAATGGCATCAGTCCCACCTCAGCTAAAGAGTTAGCCGAAGCAGCTTTGATATGTGATAACGACACGTCCATTCGTTGTGTTATCCTCACAGGCAATGGTCGTTTCTTTTGTGCAGGAGGCGATCTCAAATCAATGGCTGCGTCGGACGACCCCAAAAGGACACTAAAGGGGATGGCAGATGATTTGCACAAAGCGACTTCTCAATTTGCTCGAATGGAAAAACCTATTATTGTGGCGGTCAATGGTATGGCAGCAGGGGCAGGATTTAGCATAGCAGTAGCCGGGGATTTTGTGATTGCTGCGCAGTCTGCCAAATTCACCATGGCTTATACCGCAGCAGGCTTAAGCCCTGATGGAAGTTCTACTTACTACTTGCCTAGATTGATTGGCATTAGAAGAGCCATGGAGTTGATGATTACCAATCGGCGATTAACTGCTCAAGAAGCATTGGATTGGAATTTGGTCAACCAAGTAGTAGCTGATGACCAAGTAATGAGTACCGCCAAAGGATTTGCCCAACAACTAGTCAGTGGTCCAGTAGATGCTTATGGAGTTGTAAAGAAATTATTGCTTTGCAGTTTTGATAATAGTTTAGAAACTCAAATGGAATTGGAAGGACGTGCTATTTCGGAAAGAGCAATTTCTGCGAATGGGCAAGAAGGCATCCAAGCCTTTTTGGAAAAACGAAAGCCTAATTTTTCTTAATCCTTTTCGCCTATCTGAAGATTACAAAAGTTTTAGAAACTTTTGTAATCTACTCCTCCTACCTCCTTTAATCCTTCCCTATGTCAAAAGGAAAAATCATAGACGTCATTGCAATCGTGGTATTGGGATTAACATACCTTACAAAATATACGCATTAACAACTAATCAAAAACATTCCCCATTATGAAAAAAAAACTCTTTCTATTTTTCCTACCTGGTCTAATTTGTTTCAGCTTATATGGTGCTTATAGATATTACGGACATTACAAAGAAGAACAACGCCGAGCCGCCTACTACGAAAACCTAGTAGATACTTCTTCTCCAACGGTCACCGTACTTCGAGATTCCATCCTAGTAGCTTACCGAAATGAAAAGAAAACCATCCATATCTATGTGCCGCCTGCGTATGATAAAGATAGCACTACTCGCTATCCTGTCATGTATTTCCTAGATGGGGAATCTTCTTTTAATGACTTAGAGAATATGGGTCCCGAATGGCAGATAGATGAGGTTATCAATGCCGCTTCCGAAAAAGGACAACCTACTGCCATTGTTATAGGTATCAATCAACATGAAGATAGAGATGCAGAATATACCCCGTGGGTCAATGAGGATAATCCCGAAGCACACGGCGAAAAATTTACCGAATGGGTAGTCAACGATTTAAAGCCTTGGATAGATACGCAATATCGCACCCAAACAGAGGCTACCGCTACCACTATTGGCGGCATCTCTCGTAGTGGGATGATGGCGTATTATATGATGATGGCGCAGCCAGAGGTGTTTGGTAATGCTGTTATTCAATCGCCTGCCATGTGGGTGGACCATGAACGGCTGCTGGCAATGACCCTTCCCGAAGCACAGTTAGCTAATAAAAAAATCTTCGTAAGTGTAGGACAATATGAAGGCAATATCATGATCCCCCATGCGAAAGACATTTATGAAAAATTTAAAGCACAAGGGCTTGGTGAGGAGGCACTAAAGTTTGAACTTATCCCCAATGAAGGGCATTGGCATGTGACATGGCGGAAGTCTTTTGCTTTGGCTTATCCTTGGTTGATGGGGGATTTATATTAAAAGAATAGACAAGTTCATTAGCATTTGCATACTGTAAGTGGTTTTGTGTTGCTTTTAATGGTTTAAAAATAATAAAGAGTTGTTCTATTGTAAATTGTAAATGTTTTATGTCTAAATTACAGATTAGAACTACTTTTTGGAATAGTATAACTATTAAATAGAAGCTAAATGCATACTTACAATCTTTCAAAAGATAAAGATAAAACAGTAGAATTTATGTTTGATGTAGAAGGAGAGCACCTTGACGAGGTTCTTTCTTCTATCTGCTCATCTCTGAAACAAAATTCAATCATTTTGGGTGAATTACAAGATGAATTAGATGAAATCCTACATAAATCTAACGTAGTTGATGATATTCATGCTGGTGTAGCGATTATACATCATAAAACTTCAAAAATTGATAATCTTGAAATAATTGTCCGTACCAAGAATGAAATTTCCTCATCTAATGACGCACCGGTCCGCTTTGTTTGGATTTTGTTGGGAAAAGAGAAAACACATCAGCATCTAGCTCATGCATCAGAATTTTTAAAACTCCTAGAAGACAAAGAGCTAAAAGAAAAGTTTCTAAATGTAAAAACAGGAGAGGAGTTTGTCGATGTTTACGTTCAAGGGGTTAAAGAAGAAGTAAACTTCAAACACCATATCCCACCTGAATTGGAACCCACTGGCAAGTTTGCTGGAGGCTTGATAGCGGATATAAAAAGAACCTCAGAGACTTATTTTCAGGATTTTAAGGATGGGATGAATAGCAAGAGTTTAGCATCCATTTTTTTCCTCTTTTTTGCTTGTTTGGCACCCGCTATTGCTTTTGGTGGATTGCTTGAAGTACAAACGGATGGTGCTGTAGGGGTGACAGAAATGATTGTTGCTACAGCAATTTGCGGTATTTCTTATTCGCTTTTTAGTGGTCAACCCTTAACTATTTTGGGAAGTACAGGACCTGTAATCGTTTTTATGGGCTTATTATACCCGCTCTGTATTCAATACAATGTACCCTACCTGCCCACACTTGCTTGTATTGGTTTATGGACAATGTTGTTCTTAATCATATTGGCAGTAATTGATGCGTGCTCATGGATACGTTTTTTTACTCGTTTTACGGACGATACTTTTGCTGCATTGATTAGTTTGATATTCATTTATGAAGCAGTCAAAAAATTGTTAGGCGGTTTTGAAGCCAATGAAACTGGAATTATTCCTTATGATGCTGCTTTTTTAAGTTTATTATTGGGACTAGGGACTTTCTATATTGGTTCTGTCTTGTCTAATTTGAGAAGTGGGATTTACCTTCGTAGAAGAATAAGAGAGTTTTTAGCTGATTTTGGAACCACAATCGCTATTCTACTAATGTTGTTAGTTTCCCTTTATTTTAATGATATTTCAGTAAAAAGATTGGATGTTCCTGAGAAACTAGAACCTTCTAGTTATGTTATTACAGAAGATGTTAGAAAAGAATTTGGTATTTCTGAGGAGTTGGGGATTGCTATACTACACAACCCTTCTCTGTTGAATTCTGATGAAAAGAAAATCAAATTTTCATCCTTGTCAAGTGCAGCACAAACAGAACTCACGGACTTGGTTAAATCTAAAGGACAAATCATTGAAAAAAGTGCCAAGCGATCATGGTTTGTCAATCCACTCGAAGCTCCAACATGGGTTATTTGGTTGAGCATCATACCCGCAATATTGCTGAGTATCTTATTGTATTTGGATCAAAATATAACAGTACGCTTGGTGAATCATTCTCAATACAAGCTAAAAAAGGGAGGTGGCTATCATTTAGATTTGCTTGTCGTTGCTTTATTAGTTGGGGTTTGTTCTTTTTTGGGTTTACCTTGGATGGTTGCAGCAACTGTTCGCTCCTTGAATCATGTTCGTTCCTTAGTAAAAGTTGAAGAAGATACGGAAGATGAAGTTATAGTTGGGACTGTTGAAACTAGACTAACAGGATTATTGGTACATGTTGCTGTCGGGGCAAGTTTACTTTTACTTGGTTTCTTAAAGTTAGTTCCTATGGCAGTATTGTTTGGATTGTTCCTATATATGGGAATTACTTCCATGAAAGGAAATCAACTTTTTGAGCGAATGAAGCTTTGGATTATGGATCCCTCCAAGTATCCTGCGACCTATTATCTAAGAGCTGTGCCAACAAAGCAAGTACATTTATATACTTTAATTCAAACAGCTTGTTTAGCAGTACTATGGTTGGTTAAGGCAAGCGCATTGGCCATCTTATTCCCATTATTTATTGCTTTTCTTGTCCCAATTCGGATATTAATGAATCGCTTTTTTAATTATTCTCATTTGGCCTTATTAGATGCTGAAGAAGCACCTGATGAAGAACAATTTGGAGAACTTGACTAGTTTATTGTGACTATTTGGTAAAAAAATCTTTGGCATTTTCTTCCAAAGCCATACAAGACTTCAGCAATCAGCGTCCCCCTATGCGAGTGAATAAGTCTCGAAATACATTGGAAAGACTTTCTTCCTTAGGCCCGCCAATAGCAGCCTGCATAGTATATTGACCTTCCTTTTCTTTTATCAAATGGAAACGGAAAATAAAATCTTCTACATGTCCTTCTTGTCGGAAAGTACCAAATCTTAAATCATTAAATTGGATTTTACCATCTGGTCTTTCCATTACATTATAAAAATCATTACTGAACCACTTTAACGTTTGTATCGTTCGGTCTGCTGTTCCGTCTTTTATTAAGTGATGATTTTTTTCAATAGGTAAGAATTGAATAGGAGAGGTGTCAAATATAGAATAGGAGGCATGGTAGAATTTATCCTCGTTTTCAACCGTAATATTCCACAGTAAATTGGAAAAAATAACAGGGCTTAGGGTATGACGATCATAAGAAATATTTTGTGCGGTTAGTTGTCGATCAAACTCTTTAAATACATGATTCTTATTCCATATCGTAAATAATAAATAACCCGAACTAATGACAATTCCAGCCCAGTTCCAATACTGTCTTTTTATTTCTAATTTATGAAAGCGCATGGCGACCAATAGACAAATCAAAAACGGGATGGTATATCCTAAAGGATCTGCCACGGCAATGGTAGAAAACGCAACTCGGTAGTCAGAGAACGGTAGAAATAGTTGAGTGCCATAGACTGTAAAGCAATCCAACAGTGCATGGGTAACAAAGGCTAAAAAGAACATTACTTGCCACTGAAATAAGGAGGGATTATCGATTTCTTGAATGGGCTTTGGAGGTTGCCTTCTAGCAATCATGAAATAAATCAGGCCAGCAAGCATCACACCGGCAGCCGCAAAATAATACCGATAATCATCTTGACCAAACAAGAAGAAACAAATACTAATGGGAATACAAGTCACTAATAAAGACAAGACGGCCCAGAAAAAATTTCGATAATACTTCGATGCATGCAAGCGATGTATAAACCATCCAAAACCAGCTCCACCTACTACTGAAAATAAAATAGAATGAGAAATTCCTCTATGAAAAATTAAGGAATCAATTTCACTTAATAATGGACTAGCAATCACATCTAAATCTGGAATAGTGCCACCTACTGCCCCCCATAACATGGCCTTGTTTCCTAGTTTTCGACCTAACATGGCTTCTCCTACTGCTGCGCCTAAAACTATTTGAGAAAGTGAATCCATTTTTTTTATTTTGTTTTTTTACCTACATGGTACTTTTACACAATACCACAACGCCATCAATACAACATTCCAGCAATAGCAGCCGTCAAGAAACAAGCAACCGTACCGCCAATTAAAGACTTAATACCTAATTCGGTTAAGACCTTACGTTGTCCAGGGGCAATGGCGCCGATGCCACCAATTTGGATACCGATAGAAGCAAAGTTAGCAAAGCCACAGAGCGCATAAGTGGTGATAATTATGGACTTTGGATCTAATTGAAATTGACCATCTACCCGCATATTATTTAATTCGGCATAAGCGATAAATTCGTTAAGTACCATCTTTTGTCCTAGCAATTGTCCCACTTGCATAATGTCTTGTGTAGGCGTGCCTAATATCCAAGCAATCGGTGCGAATAAAAGTCCTAGCAAATAAGTGAAAGTAAAACCATCAAAACGTTGGTTGGTGGCGTCAACAACATATTGATTTAGTCCCGTCCAATCGCCAATGGTGTTCATGAGTATTTGGTTGGCCATACTGACTAGTGCAGTAAATACTAACAGCATGACTCCCACATTGACCGCTAATTTCAAACCATCCGTAGTCCCTCTGGAAATGGCATCTAATAAATTACTCCCTACATCACCGTGCATTTTTAATTCTTGGGTGACGAGGTTATTAGTTTCAGGATGTAGCATTTTCGCAGCGACAATTGCGGCTGGTGCGGAAATGATGGATGCCGTCAAAAGATGCTTGGCAAAGTATTGTTGTTGCACAGGGTCGTTGCCACCTAAGAAGCCTATATAGGCAGCGAATACCCCACCTGCGATGGTTGCCATCCCTCCGGTCATCAAACACATCATCTCAGATCGAGACATCCCTTCTAGATAAGGCTTCACCACCAAAGGGGCTTCCGTTTGACCAATAAAAATATTAGCTGCTGCTGCCAACGACTCAGGACCAGATAACCCCATACTCTTTGCCATCAACCAGGCTGCGCCTTTGATGATGATTTGTAAGATACCGAAGTAGTAAAGAATAGAAGTAAGTGCAGAAAAGAAGATTATGGTGGGCAAAACTTGAAAAGCGAATATATAACCAAAGGTGCTAGTATCTGTAATAATATTGCCAAACATAAATATGGCACCTTCTTCGGTAAACTGCAGTACCATTCTAAAAAAGCCAGCAATGCCATCAAAAATAGTACTGACAAAAGGAATTTTTAAAACTGCTAATGCTAATACCAACTGACTCGTTACCCCAATCCCCACCAGTCGCCAATCAATTGCTTTTCGATTGTTACTCAATAAGTAACAGATCAGTAGCATTACGAAAATACCTAAAAACCCTCTTGCTATATCCATGTTGGAGTGTGTGTTTGTGTATGAGTGTGCATTTTTGGGACGAGCTTTTACACCTGCACCCACAAACGCACACCCAAACTTAGTAGTTTCCAGCTACATTTTATATTTTAGTCATTTAAAAAAGAGCTCTTTGACAAATGTCATGATTTTCCCTGCAATGGACATCGAGTCCATTGCAGGGAATCAAGGGTTTCTAAAAGGGCAAGAATCAGGCGAAGCCTGATTCTTGCCCTTTTAGAAACCCTTGTCAAATCAGATTGGCTCGATGCCCAATCTGATTTGAAAGAAGTCGCTTTGTGAGATTTGTTAAAGAAAGAATAAAAAGTAAGACATTATATGTCAAAACCTTTCATAATAGGTATTACAGGTGGAAGTGGTTCTGGAAAGACCACGTTCTTGAATGCGATTAAAGAACAATTCAATCGGGAACAAGTATGTATCATTTCTCAAGACGATTACTATGTGCCGATCGAAGAACAATACATAGATGAGCAAGGGGTAGAAAATTTTGACATCCCTCGTTCTATTAATAAAAAGGCATTTAGGAAAGATATAGAAAAGCTGATAGCGGGAGAAGTGGTGAGCATAAAAGAATATACTTTTAATAATAAAAATATAAAGCCGAAGGTGATTACTTTTCATCCAGCCCCCGTTATTGTCGTCGAAGGCTTATTTGTATTTCATTATAAAAAAATCCAACGGCTCCTAGATTTGAAAATTTTTCTACACGCAAAGGAAAATCTAAAAGTCATCAGAAGAATTAAAAGGGATCGAGTGGAGCGAAACTATCCATTAGACGATGTCCTCTATCGGTATGAGCATCATGTGTTACCTAGCTTTGAAAAATACATAGAACCTTATCGGGAAAGCGCAGATATCGTGATTAATAATAATGAAGCGATGAAGATGGGGATTAGGGTGGTGGAGGGATTTATTAAAAACGAATTGAGAATTGAGAATTGAGAATTATGCTGGATGTTGTCTGGATTCTCTAATCTTACTTGTTCCTATGTAATTTAAACAAAACACGTATGCTATGGGAAAAAAGAAAAACCTTATCAAGGATAAGACCTTTGCTTTTGGCAAAAGAGTTGTTCGGATGTGCAAGTATTTAGAAGAAGATAAAAAGGAGTATGTTTTATCTAAACAACTGAAAAGAAGTGGAACAGCTCCTGGTGCTTTAGTCAGAGAGTCCGAACATGCAGAGAGTACAAAGGACTTTATTCATAAATTAAGTGTAGCTCTAAAAGAAGCAAATGAAACAGATTACTGGTTACATTTATTAAAAGAAGGAGACTACTTGACCAAAGAGCAATTTGATTCAATATGGAAAGATTGCGATGAAATTATAAGAATTTTGGTAAGTATTCTGAAAACGTCTAAAGGAGATTGAGAATGATCGAACACGTTTCGCTCGTAATTCTCAATTCTTAATTCTCCATTCTCAATTAAAAAAAGTTTATTTCCGAAACTCATAAAAATACTCTCCATCATAGCCTTCATACACCCCACCTAAAGTTACAACACCTCTACTCACTTGCAGACTTTTAATGACTTCATCCATAGTGGTAACTTCATTCTCATTAATGTGGGTGATGATAAAACCCAATTCCATATTGGTATCTTCTATGATGCTATTTCGGTAGATGCTTTTTACATACGCCCCTTTTGCTTCGAGTCGTTCTTGCTCAGTTTTGGTGAGGTTGCGTAGTTCCATACCGAGATCCTCCAAGATTTTTCCTTTTCGAGCATTGACCAATTCGGTCGTATTCCCTCTGTTTTTTAAAGTGACCGTGGCATATTGCTTTTTACTTTTTCTATAATATGCTACTTCTACGGAATTGCCAGGACGAAAGAGGGCTATTTGTTCTTGTAATTCAGGCATGGACCGAACAGATACTCCATTGATGCCAATAATAACATCATCTTTTAAAAGACCTGCATCGAAGGCGCCACTGCCATCGGATATATCCGTGATATGAATCCCTTCTACTTTATTGAGATTTAACCGTTCCGCAGTAGCTACAGTAACAGGGCCTATATTCACGCCTAGCATGCCACGCTGAACTACGCCAAAGTCTCTGATATCTCGAATAATTTTTCTTACTAAATTGGAAGGAATGGCAAAAGAATAGCCTTCATATTTTCCAGACCGTGTAATAATAGCGGTATTGATACCTACTAATTCTCCATTGGTATTGACCAATGCCCCGCCACTATTACCCGGGTTAACGGCAGCATCCGTTTGAATGAAAGATTCAATGGAGTAGCGATCGTTTTTTAAAATATCTATATTTCTACCTTTTGCACTCACAATCCCTGCAGTAACAGTGGATTCTAAATTGAACGGATTACCTACTGCCAACACCCATTCCCCAATATTCAAAGAATCAGAATTGCCAAAGGTCAGAAATGGCAAATCACCAGAATTGATTTTTAATAATGCTAAATCCGTAGAAGGATCAGAGCCAATCAGTTTGGCTTCAAATTCTCGTTTATCGTGTAAAGTAATTTTATAAGTTTTGCCATCTTCTATCACATGGTTATTGGTAACAATATAGCCATTAGGAGAGATAATAACTCCAGAACCAGAAGAAGCATTCAAGCTTTCCCAAAAATAATCTCCTCCTTGGGAGGCTTTTATATTGACCACTCCCGGCGTGGCTTTAGAAGCACCTGCAATAAAGTTAGTAGGGGAGGAGGACAAGAAAGTTCGTTGAACGTTGCCAGAAAGTAGATTGTCGGTATAATTGGTGTATTTGGCGGGAGCCGATTCTCGAATGAGAATTTCCTTAGGTTGTTCAAAACATCTATACAAACCCACAGATAGAATAGCACTTGTCAATGCCGTAATAAAGATGATCCAACCTATTCTCATGTACCGTTATTTTTGGAATATTATTAACTGGCGTTATGGCATTTTGGTGTTGTGGCAATTTGGCTATTGAATATCACCATAGTGCCATAAAGCCAAAATGCCACAACGCCAACTAACACATTTATCTTTTTATAAATATAAACTGATTAAACTTCAAAAACAAATAGTCGTTGCATTCCTTGCTTTGTTTTTACAGAAGAGGAAAAAATAGACCAAGTTTGTTTGAAGCCTACTCCATTTGGGCGTAAATGCTCAATGAGTAAATGAATTAAAGGAGAAAATGAGTAAATGTGGACATTCCTTGTTGATGATTGAATTGTTTTATCAAAGAGGGTGTGTCCCTATTTACTCATTTATTCATTTTCTAATTTACTCATTGGAATGTGTACCTTTGTATACTTCATTTTCTAACTAAATCTTCTAATTTTTTGACACAAGAACGCATAGAAAAATTCAAAAAAGCGATTAAGAGAAGACAGAATAATTTGACGGTTATATTAGAGAACGTTCACGATCACCATAATATTAGCGCCGTCTTAAGAACCTGTGACTCTGTGGGGGTTAAAGAGATTTTTGTGTTATACACACAAGCTAACCTAAACGAAGAGCACTTGAAGTTAAATAAACGGGTGTCATCAGGCGCAAGAAGATGGGTAGATGTCAATTTCTATTCCGATGTAGTCGCTTGTTTTGAGCATGTAAAGAGTAAATACGATAAGATTTATAGTACCCACTTAGAAGAAACACCTACCTCCTTATATAGTTTGGATTTAACCCAATCAGTAGCCTTGTTATTTGGTAATGAACATGTTGGTGTAAGTGCCGCCTCGTTGGCGTATTCGGATGGAAATTTTGTGATTCCGCAAATGGGCTTGGTGCAAAGCTTAAATATATCCGTTGCTTGTGCCGTGACACTTTATGAGGCTTTTAGACAAAGAGATATTAAAAAAATGTATGAGGAACATGCACCCATGTCTGCTGCACAGCAACAAGAACTGCTGAATACTTTTTTAGATCGTCAGTTGCATCGAGAAAAAGGGAATATTGCTAAGAAGATTAAATAGGTAAGCTATTGTCCTAAACTACCAATATCCAGCCTCAACAGCCTCCAGCATCCGTTTCTGATAAATGAAATATTCCCTTCCTTATGGAATAGGTGCAATTCATCCCTTTAATAAGGTATTTAGTCCACCTATTTACACTCCTCTGCAGTCCTGTTTTAAAAGGAAAAATATTTAAATATAATTTGATATAACATTTTAAATGCTGTAAAATAAGTAGTTACAAGCACAAAATTGATTGATTCAAATTAATAAAAATAACAATATGTATGTGAGCTGACGATAATTGAAAAAAAATATTTAGTTTTTTTTAATCAATTATTTAGAAAAAAAAAAATTTGTAGAAGGCTCAAATCGAATACAATAAAATAAAATTTTTTCATTTGTTCATTTTGAATAATCTTGTGTTGAAAATGCTATTAATTAGATAATCTTGATTGTGATTTCTATTTCGGTTACTTTTGTTGCATAAGGAATTAACAGATTGGTTGGTAAACAAATCCTTTAAGATTTAACATACTTTTAAGGCGGTCTTCATTATTCATTAACAACCAACCCATGCATCCCGTCATATCCACTACACTTCCAAGATTACATTAGCTCGACACCAAAAAAATTAGTACACAAAAATATGCTACATGAGGCAACTCAAGATTACTAAGTCTATTACCAATAGGGAAAGTCAGTCATTAGAAAAGTACCTTCAAGAAATAGGAAAAGTGGATTTGTTGACTCCAGAAGAAGAAGTGGATCTAGCCAAAAAAATCAAGTCAGGTGATCAAAGGGCATTAGAGAAATTAACAAAAGCTAATTTGCGTTTTGTTGTTTCCGTAGCCAAACAATATCAAAACCAAGGCTTGTCTTTGAGCGATCTAATTAATGAAGGAAATTTGGGCTTGATAAAAGCCGCACAACGATTTGATGAAACTAGAGGTTTCAAATTTATTTCGTATGCCGTTTGGTGGATTCGCCAATCCATCCTGCAAGCACTCGCCGAACAATCCCGCATAGTCAGACTACCATTAAATAAAGTAGGGTCCTTAAATAAAATCAATAAGGCATTCTCCGAATTAGAGCAGGCTTATGAACGGGAGCCATCGGCAGATGAATTAGCCGATTTATTGGAGATTCCTACAGAAGAGGTCCAGACTACTTTAGGAGTAGCAGCAAGGCATGTATCTATGGATGCACCCTTTGCGGATGGAGAGGATAACTCCTTGTTAGATGTATTAGAAAATAGAACAACTAATAAAACAGACTCGGAGCTAGAATACAGACAATCTTTAAGGAATGAAATAGAGCGTTCTTTAAGCACCCTAACCGATAGACAATGTGATGTCATCAAATATTATTTTGGAATCGGTATTGAGCACCCTATGTCACTAGAAGATATTGGGGAAAAATTTGGTTTGACCAGAGAGCGGGTTCGCCAAATTAAGGACAAAGCTATCAATAAATTACGTTCCACCTCCAGAAGTAAATTATTAAAGAATTATTTAGGAGCTTAATGTTTCCTATATCCAATACAAAAGGGGCAGTCGCTGTTGCGGCTGCCCCTTTTTTTTGGTGTTATGGCTTTGTGGCATTATGGCTGCATTGCCACAACGCCATACAGCCAATTTTTATCCAAAATTCTTACCAAATTCTTTCATCACATCCACTAACACCTGTACACTCTCCTTTGGCATGGCATTATAAATAGAAGCTCTAAATCCTCCTACAGATCGGTGTCCTTTTACCCCAATGCAATTAGCCTCCGTACAAGCGTCCAGAAAAGCAGACTCTAGGTCAGAATCTTTTAATAAGAAAGTGACATTCATCAAAGAGCGATCTTCTTTTGCAGCCGATCCTTCGAATAATGGATTATCGTCAATTTCTTTATATAAAATAGCCGCCTTTTCTTCGTTTTTCATTTGCATGGCCGCTACTCCTCCATTTTCTTTTAACCATCGCATGGTCAACATAGATACATAAATAGGAAAAGCAGGAGGGGTATTGAAGGTAGATTGCTTTTTAATATGGGTATTATAGTCCAACATTGTTGGAATCATGCGATCCACTTTATTGAGCATATCTTTTCTGACGATGGCAAGGGTTACACCCGCTGGGCCTAAATTCTTTTGCGCACCTGCGTAGATGACGCCAAATTTTTCCATCTCAATAGGACGGCTAAAAATATCAGAGGACATATCACACACAAAAGGCACATTCGTTTCAGGCCATGCATGATAGGCTGTTCCGAAGATCGTATTGTTACTAGTCAAGTGAAGATAAGTAGCGTCCGCAGGAATACTATAATCTTTAGGGATGTACGTATAGTTCTTGTCTTTAGAAGAAGCCAGTACTTGCACATCGCCGAATAATTTTGCCTCTTTTAATGCCTTCGTGGACCAAGCACCTGTATCAACATAGCAGGCCTTTCCATTAGACGGCAATAGATTCATAGCAGTCATATAAAACTGAGAACTAGCACCACCAGTTAAAAAGAGTACTTCATAATCATCATTGATATCTAGCAATTCACGCGTAGAACTGATGATTTCTTCCATTACCGCTGCGAATTCCTTACTTCTATGAGAAATTTCTAAGATAGATAATCCACATCCATCCAACTCTTTAGTTGCTTGACTAGCTTGTTCCATGACAGATTGTGGAAGAATAGCAGGTCCTGCGTAAAAATTATGCTTTTTCATTGTATAAATATTTTACTGTCGGTGATCGTTTATCAATTTGAAGAAGATGAATTCATCCATACGAAGGAATGAGATGATTGTTATTTACGCTCTCCTTATTGTATGGTCGATACTTAACTTAAAAAAAGGCACAAAAATAAATTATTTGAATATGGATTGTCTGTATAAAATTTCAAAATTCAAATTCCAAGTTCCTGATGGCTATGATTTTAAACGTCAAAACTGGGAAGAATGCCACTTTATTTCTATGAAATTTGGTGCTTAGAAATTGGAATTTCAAGGCACCTCGAGGATTCTTTGACTTTTTTGAACTTTTTTCTTTAAAAGTCCGTTAAAATGCTTGCCGTATTAAAGAAATGTTCTATCTTTGCGGTCCGCTTAAAAATAAGTGGTTTTTCTTTTGAAAAAACGAGTGTTTAGAGTAGCCAAATTTTCAAGAATTTTTCTTATTAAAATTTGGTTCTGAACCCTTAAAAATAAAGTTCCTTGACAAGGTTGGAAGAAAGGTTGAATAATATACGGGAGTATATTATTTGACAAGCACTTAAAAAGTTTAATTGTTATGCTTATATAACAATTAGGTAAGAACGCGAGCGTAAATTGAATTGAAAAATAATTTGATTTAACAGATTTTATTTTTTTTTTAGAAGATTTAAAATTCTTTTGAATCAGGAAAGAACTTATACTATGGAGAGTTTGATCCTGGC
>CALJIQ010000488.1 GCA_937973995.1 uncultured Saprospiraceae bacterium | reverse complement strand
ACCTAACTGCCGAGCTTGCGAAGCAAGCGAGGCATAAATTTTATGGTACTGGCTTCGCCAGCTTAGGTGGTAAAAAATTTCAAAAACTAGGCATAAATTTCAACTTCGCCAATCTCTTATTCAGTGTTGTTAAATCTTTTTTAGGAAGCGGCTCATTAGGTAAGCGAACGGTTGTCCATTTAGGGTTGTCAGTAACCGCCCCAATATAGGATTTCAAAGCCCCAGAAAAAGGAAACCCTTCAAAAGAAGTTCGGACTTTAACGAGGTAATTATTTTTCTTAACCGCTGGCTTTTTTGTCTTCCACAAACGATATACTTCCTTGCATAAAGGAACCGTCACATTAGCCGTAGCAGAAATACACCCAGCCCCTCCTACTTTTAAAATATCCAGTAGGTATTTTTCGGTTCCAGCAAAGACTTGGAAATCAGGTATTTGCTCGACCATTGCATTCATGTTACTAAAATCGCCACTGGAATCTTTAATTCCGACAATCGTTGTAGGATATTTCTCTTTTAATTGTTGGATAAGCGGAATCGAAAAGGGCACGCCACTCATTTTAGGAATATGATATAAATAAATATGCAGCTTGGAATCATTTACGCCTTGGATAACCTCCTCCACATATTGACCAATCCCTTCCTGAGACACTTGCTTATAATAATAAGGCGGTAATAATAATATTCCTCCAACGCCTAGCTTCACTGCCTGTTTGGTCAATGCAATGGTTTCTGGTAAAGCACAACATCCGGTCCCTACCATTAATTTCTTAGCAGGAATTCCTCCTGCTATTACTTTCTTCAATATTTGTTTTCGTTCGTTGATGGAAAAGGAATTGGCTTCCCCCGTGGTCCCCAATAAGGCTATACCCGTACTACCATTTTTTAGTAACCATTTGCAGTGCTTGATTAATAAATCGTCATCTACTTTACCATTAGGTTTTAGGGGAGTTAGCGTAGCTGTATAAACCCCATTGGATAAGGTTGATTTTTTCGCCATTGGATTGATTTTAATTTGACGGGAAAGGTAGTCAAAAAATAAGAAGTGTAATAGCAATAATCATATTAAACAAATTAGATAAATAAATTTATTTTAAAAACAAAAAGTTTTTACTAAATTTACTACTCTTTTATTATAAATACTGGATGCTATGGTCGCTATTGTTTCAAACCACTAGCAACTAGTTTCAAAAGCATCCAAAAACAATCATTTATGAGTACTCAAGAAATCGCCAACAGTATTGTTGCTCTTTGCAGCGCTGGAAAATTTGAAGACGCGTACACCCAGCACTTTTCAAAAGACGCTACCTCCATTGAACCTATGGAAAATGGCGTAACCAAAGGATTAGAGGCTATGTTTGCCAAAGGTGCCCAATGGGCAGAAACCTTTGAAGTACACAGCATGGAAATAGGAGATGTGATCGTTGCTGATAATTATTTTGCAACGACTTTTACCCTTGATTCCACCAATCGCCATACGAATCAGCGGACCAAATCTTCTGAGATTGCGGTGTATCGAGTAGTTGATGGAAAGATTGTGAGCGAGCAATTCTTTTATGATATGGGATAACTGTATAGGTGTTAGGGTCTTTTGGTTTTATGAATGATTCTACCTTTTGGAAATGCAAATAATCTTGGTGGCTTGTCACAGCGTTTTGATTTTACCTTAGTACCAGATCAAAAAATAGAAATGGAACCTTTGGTCACGCTTCGACCTAAATATGGAATTCAAATGATGTTGAACTAAAACGCTTAGGATAGTGGAGAATAAATGAATGCAGAGACTAAATACAAATGTCGGGGGCACTTTGAAGTGACCCCGACATGCGTACATACTAAGTGGCGGATTTATTTTGATAGCATTATTTAGTTGCAGAACGAGCCGAAACCTGAATATCTAGTCTGATTTCGTCATAAATCAACTTGTCTCCCAAGTCGTCAAAAAAGGATCCAGAACCATACCGAATATCAAAATCAGAACGATCTATCTCCAGTCTAGCTACCCCTGAAATACTCGACTCGTAATCATAAATATCTATCTTGGTTTTGATCGGCTTTGTGATGCCTTTGATCGTTAAGTCACCTAATACTTTGTAAGTATCTTTCGTATATTCCTGACCATTTCCTTTTACCTTTTCTGAACCGTATGGAATGGTTTTATTGATCGTAAAAGAGGCAGTAGGATGTGCTTCCACATTAAAGAAGTCACCTGATTTAAGGTGATCCACTAACTTTTTATTGTTATCTGCATCTTTAATATCTGTACAGGAAAGCGTCGCCATATCCACTACGAATTTTCCTCCCTTCAATACGCCTTCCACCATGTCTAATCCTCCTTCTTTCAGTTTCAATTCTCCTTCGTGTTTGCTACCAATTTTATAGCCAGTCCATCGCACCGTACTATGTTCTGTGTTGACTTCAAAAGATCCTACATTATCACTTTGAAAAGCCACCAAAATGATAAAGAGACCTAGAACAAAAAAATGATTAAATTTTTTCATAATAATTCAAATTAAAAGTTTGTTACTAACAAAGCGGAATCGCTTTAATAGCATGGTGTTAAAAAATAATGATGCTTTTGCCTTACAGCGCTAGCAATTCTTTTTCCTTGTTTTTGTGTAAATACTCCTTGTAGTGGCAACTAAAGTCACCGGTACATGGCGTATTAGAACCAATATATGATAATTACTGAGAATCCCAAGGAGGTATTAAAAGGGAAATACGAAGGTTGGTGAAATTACATCTAAAAAAGGCGGTACTAAAAAATAATCTAAAAAACATTTTATCCGATCTCAAAGGTTAAACAATAAATTAGCAGTTAAGTTAATTGATCGATGAACGATTAAAAAAGGGAACTTAAAATAAATCGGTTGGGTAACTACAAAAATAACGAAAAAAGAGAAAATTTGTTTTAAAAAAATGCTAAAATTATGTTATCAAAATATTAGGTAATTTTAGAAAACTGGAGATGGAATAGTCTGGCTGTATATTGGTTTTATTCGCTCTTCCATGACTGATCCAACAGGTAGAAATACCAAAATCTTTTCCTCCTTGAATATCAGAATATAAGCTATCCCCTACTATCAAAATTTCGGATTTTATAGGAGGATTATGTATGGTTTGAAAAGTATATTCAAAATAACGGTTATCTGGTTTGGCTATTCCAATCTCATCTGAAACAATAATACTTGCAAAGTATTGATTGAGTCCTAAACGAGCAACTCTAGGGCGTTGTACTTCCTTTAATCCATTGGTCACAATGCTTAGGATATAATCATGTTTTAGCTCTTGCAATAAGTCTTCTACACCCTCATACAATTCACTATTCAACATTAAAGCATGTAAGTATTGTTGATTTAAAGTGCTAGGGTCTATATCTAGTCGATCTATTGCCTTGGTAAAAAAGGCCATTCGATCCACCTTTAATTGATCGGCAGTAATTTCCTTTTTTTCAAAGGCATTCCAAGCAGCTAGGTTATGTTTTTGATAGATGGGATATAGGTCGGCTGGGTTCCCTAATTTAAAATCTTGGCAAATTTGGTCAAAGGCTTTATGGCTGGCTTTGGAGAAGTCCATGATGGTGTTATCCGCATCTAGTAGTAGCCATTTATAATGCATTGGCGTTATGGCGTTATGGCGTTGTGGCGTTATGGCGTTGTGGCCAAAATACCATAAAGCCACAACGCCATAATGCCTCTCATTTATTCTAATTCGAATAAATTAAATTGTATGGCTTCTACTTCTGATTGGTATTTTGTCCAATTCTCAGTAAAGAAGGAATTCACTTTTCCTGTAATATCTTTCATAGCTGCTTCCGCTTTATCTATCGCCACTTGCGCATTGGGGGTCGGTTTTCCATAGGAACTTCTTAGGTATCTTCTTGCCATGCCCATCTGGCGATTTAGCGTATTGGGGTTACGCTGGATACCTTTTAATCCTTGCTTATCTACAAAGCGATTCATTAGCTCGTCTATTTCTTTTATTGTCGTTTTGTTGAGTTCTGCGATCTTAGTTTGGGTAGAATCTTTAGGTAAGGTTTCGGTAAGTTTTTCAATGATCGTTACCCGTTTCTTTGCTTTTTTCAATTTTTCAAACTGATCGGTTGAGTTTTCTGCTTGTGCTGTAAAATCATCATAGGCTTGTTTTAAGTTAGCCAAATCTTGTGCCGTAATATAGGAAACTCTTGGGTCTAATTTCACGGTTACTTCTGCACTATCTTTATGTTCGCCATATTGCGCAACAAGGGTATATTTCCCTGGCAAGGCGCTGAAACCAGAAGGCACATCTGCATCGGGTTTTGCATCTCTTCTACTTGGAAAACGAATCCCATCAAAGCTCATATTCCAATCTATTTTAACTAAGCCTTTTTCTTTTATTTTTCTACTAAATCTTCTAACGGTATCTCTTTTAGCATCTAACACATAGCATTGGATTTTATCCATCTTTTTCTTTTTATCAGCCTTTTTTGTTGCTGGCTTATCTGCTATTGCTGTTACCTCATCCGTTCGTTTTCTTTTCTTAGACGCTTTTTTAACAGCACTTTTCATTTTATCTATTTTCCCTTCTTTTTCCTCAGTAGGTTTCACCCATATATTTAGTCCTGCATTGGTGTTTTTATTAGTACCAACAAATTCAGCTTGTCCAATAAAACGAATCCCTTGGTAAGACCGAAATTCTGATAAATAACCATCTTTGCCAGAGACCACTGCAAAGTCTTTTTTGGTGTAATTAGTGTTGACTCTTTCTCGTAAGGGTCCAATATCATCTAAGACCCAAAAGGCACGACCAAAAGTACCTAATACTAAGTCATCAAAAGTAGGTTGGATTTTCATATCTCTAATCTGCACATTGGGAAAACCTTCCTTCCAATGATGCCATTTGCCGCCTTTATCAAAAGAAACATACAAGCCTGCATCCGTCCCTAGAAATAATAAATTCGGTTCTTTTGTATCTTGTACTACGGAAGTTACAAAGCTACCAACATCCTTATCATCTACTAATCTAGTCCAAGTCGCTCCATAATTAGAGGTATGGTATAAATAAGCCGACCAGTCATTCTGGCGATAATTATTTACTACTACAAATGCCTCTCCCGCATTTGTCTGGGAAACTTCAATTTGAGGAATCCAAGCCGTTTTGGGTAGCCCTGGCATTCGGCTAATTAGATTGGTCCAAGTCGCTCCTCCATCTTTGGTGAGTTGTACATTGCCATCATCTGTTCCGACCCAAATTACTTGGTCATCCACTGGACTAGGAGCAATGGCTAAAATACAGGTATTGTTTTCTGCATTAGTCGCATCAATCGTTAACCCACCTGATATATCTTGGTGTTGTTTACTAGTATCATTAGTGGTCAAATCTGGAGAAATGATGCGCCAACTCTCCCCGCAGTCTTGGCTATAATGAACAAACTGACTGCCATAATATACCCCGCAATTGGAGTTCGGTTGTAAGGCAAAGGCGGCATTCCAATTATAGCGTAAGTCGGTAGTATCTGGATTGTTTGGTTTGATGAATTTATTGACCCCCGTTTCTCGATCTACTAAGCCCAGATTCCCTCCTTGAGACATAGCATATACGTAGCGATTATCATCTGGCTTGGGAGCGGAATCAAATCCATCTCCAAAATATACTTCCTGCCAATCTGCATTCGTAATACCTCCTCTCTTCAAGGTAAATCCTGGCCCCACCCAAGAGCCATTGTCTTGCATACCACCATAGACATTATACGGGAAATCATTATCTACGTTTACATGATAAAACTGACCTACTGGTAAGTTCGTTACAAACCGCCAAGTGTCCCCTCCATCATGGGAGATGTTTAAACCACCATCATTTCCGTCGATTAAATAAGAAGGATCCGTTGGAGAAATCCAAAAGGCATGGTGGTCAGGATGCACATTATTTCCATAATCAGCAATCACTTTAAATGTCTTTCCGCCATCTCTACTTCTGGAAACATACGACCAAAGACTGTACACTCTATTTTCATCTTTAGGATCGACATATAATTCATAATAATAAAAAGGACGATTACCAATATTATCGTCCGTAGAATGCATTTTCCAAGTATCGCCTCCATCAAAAGATTTATACAAGGCATTATCTTTTGCTTCTACCAATGCATACACCACATTGGGATTGGAAGGTGCAAACGCCAATCCTAATCTTCCTAAATCTCCTTTAGGTAAACCTTCTTTGTCTGAGAGCTTTTTCCAATTCTTTCCACCGTCATAGGTAATATGCATCCCTGAACCAGGACCACCACTATTGAAAAAAGCAGGGGTTCTTCCAAACTCCCACATGGCAGCAATCAATTTATTCGGATTACTGGGGTCCGCAATTAATTCCGCAATCCCTACGCCTTCATTGACGTATAAAATGTTATCCCAAGAAGCCCCTCCATCTGTCGTTTTGAAAACGCCTCTATGCTTAGTTTTTCCCCACTGCGGGCCTTGTGCCCCAACATAGACTGTCCCTGTTTTTGTCTCATCAATAATTATTCGATGGATATTTTTAGTCTCCTTCAATCCCATATAAGTCCATGTTTTTCCACCATTTACTGACTTATAAATACCCGCTCCTGCATTTTGGGAATTTCGAGGGTTGCCTTCACCTGTTCCTACCCAAATCTCATCTGGATTCGATTGATTGATTTTGATCGCTCCAATGGATTGCGTAGCTTCTTTATCGAAAATTGGTTTCCAAGAAATGCCGCCATTTTCGCTTAACCAAACGCCACCAGACGCCGCCCCTACAAAAATTCGATCTTGATTAGACAAGTCCACATCTATCGCTGTTATCCGTCCACTCATTCCTGCTGGACCAATATTTCTAGCTTTCATGGCTTTGAAATGCGCTACATTAAAGTCTTGTGCGAATAGCGCCACGACGCTGAATGTGCATAGGATTGTTAATAGTTTTTTCATGATTTTATTTGTATTCTTATTCAAATTGTCGATACTTATCAGTGTGTTTATAATAATCTGCTGGCTTATCAATATCTCCTTGAAAAGGCGCAAGGACTTGTCCAATATAGCCCTCTGAGTACTCTTGATTTAATAGACCAATTTCCCCAACTTCCCGATGCTTCGGCAGAAAGAAAGTTCCAAAGATAATATCCCAGACCATTAAATGGTTAACATAATTCGCATTGGATTCGCTTATTTTTTTGGAATGATGCCATCTGTGCAATTCCGTCATACTGAAAATATAATTAAGCCAACCCATTTTAACATGGATATTGCTATGTATACAAAATGTATTTTCCCGCTAAGTTACGCTAAGGTTTCGCCAAGTCTCGCAAAGGTCTGACTTAGCGAAACCTTAGCGAGACTTAGCGGGAGATATTATAGCACTTTTTCTTCAACAAAAGAAGATTGAATTTTCAGGTCTCCTTCTTGTAAATCCAACAATAATTCAGCGTAGTCTTCTCCGTTAGTCCACCGAATATGTAGCACCGCATCATTGGTTGGCAATAACTCAAAATCTCCATTAAAGGCGGGATGTGTATTTCTAAAGATCAATAAGTTTTGTAGTTCTTGAATAAAAGGGCGTTGCAGTTCTTGTTGTATTTCTGTTTTGGTGAAGTAATGTCGATTAATGTCTCTACCTACATTGGTTGTAGTCAATAATTCCATATCATTTTTTCCAGCAAACAATCCAACATAGTACACTTGTGGAATGCCCGGTACAAAAAATTGAATGGTTCTAGCCATCAAGTAGGCTTTTTCATCTCCTCCTAAGGCATCGAAGTAGGTACAATTGACTTGGTATAAGTCTAAATTAGAAGCGGCTTCCCCCGTAGCTTTCAAACTATTTCCTTTACTGTTAGCATGGATTTGATCTACTATTTTATCTAATCTTCCATCTTCGATCAATCCCTTCTGGTCGCCTTCCCTAGCTACATCTACCACCCCAATTCCATCATGGGTATCGAGAACGGTAATGGCATTTCGTGGACTGATCGCCAACCATTTTTTCAAATTGGAGGCGTCTTTATTGAATAAAGTATCTAAGACCAAAACGGGTAAGGCAAAGTCATAGACATAATCCACTTTCGCTGCGATCTCAATTTGGGTTTTATGATAGGAATGAATCTCTACGAGTACAGTTATATCTCGATCATGTGCTTTCTTAGTCAACTCATCTATAAAATCGAAGGTTTCTTCAATCATAAAACAAGAAGTCCCTTGTTTTTTAATCGCATAACCCGTCGCATCCAACCGAATCATCGAAACGCCTGCTTGTTGGAAGGTATCTAAAATCCCTTCTAAATAAGCTGTTCCCATTTTGCTTGTAACATCTATATCAATTTGATTACTGGTAAAAGTCGTCCACATCAATTTGCGGGTACCATCTTTAAACGCAAAATTGGTAAAGGGTAAATTGGGTCTAGGTCGATAAATGGTAAGAATATCTTGCTCGGTAGCCCCATTCGGAAAAACCGTATCATAGCTCAAAAACAAATCGGCATAGGAAGAGTCGTTGCCTTTCTCTAGGTAGTCTTGAAATTGAAGCGACTGAGCAGACATATGGTTAACTATTAAATCTGCCATAATATCTACCTCCTTGCTGAGCGACCTTAAATCATTCCAATCCCCTAATCGTGGGTCTATCTGGTTATGATTAATTGGGTCAAAACCTGCATCCTCTCCATCAATGGGATAGTAAAAAGGTAACAAATGCACGCCCCCAAAAAGACCTTTTAATTCCGTATTCATTAAGTCCTTAAGGTCAGAAAGGGTCTTACATCCTATGCGATCCACATAGGTGATTAATTGTACTTTATTTTTCATACGTCAGTTAATTGGACTTTGGACATTATTACTCGACGCCTAGTCGGCGTTAGCCAGCGAGGCTATAAAAAACAGAATGTCAAAAGTCCAGTTCTAGTCAAAACTAAAAGCCGAAAGATAAAAATTGTATAAACTATTTCCTTATGTTTTGTTTGTTATTATTTATGCAATCCGTTGCGGTGAGAAAAAACGAAAGAAGAAAATCTCCATTTCAACTTTAATTCAATAGCTAGATAGCTAATTGTGCAGGATTGGAACACGGATAAATATGACCTATATGCAATCCGTTCAAATCTTGTTTAATCCGTTCGATCCGTGTTCCAATCCTACCTAACTAGAAAAAAATATTTTAGGTCCAATTAACAAGAATCTAACTCCACCAAAAAGGTTTCCAATACGACATGCAGTTGACTCACTTGTTTGGGGACTTCAATAAGGTCCACCAATAGATTGGTTGCTGCGGTCCCAATTAGATGCCCCCCATGTTTGATATGCGTAATTTTTGGCTGGCAATAAAAAGGCAAATAACCATTACTAATAGTAATAATGGCTAGATCTTTCGGAATTTGAATAGCTAATTCATAAACGGCTTCCATGATACCCGATAAAATTTCGTCGGTCATGCAAAACAAAGCATCAGGAGGATTATTAGACTGCAATAATTTAAGCACCTGATTTTTAGCTTCCTTCGGCGTATCCACGTGTAAACAATAGGCAGCTATAATGGGAAGGTTAAATTGTTCCAAGGTTGCCAGATACCCTGCTTTACGCTGTTTGGTGATAGATAGATTTTCATTCGCAAATACCCCAGCTATTTTTTTATAATTTCTTTTGGCCAGATGCCGAACGGCGGTACAAGCAGTGTTATAATCATTAATACTCACGGTTGCTAGAGTACCATCTTTTATTACTTTATCCACAATCACTACTGGTATATCATTCTTAGAAAAAAGGTCAAAATGTTCGGTCGTGTTCGTTTCTCTACTTAAAGAAATTAGAATCCCATCTACGCCAAAACTGCGACATAAAGAAAGGCATTCTTTCTCTCGATCTAATAAATCATTTGACTGAAAGATCAACAAAGTATAGCCTCTCTTTTTGGCAATCTCTTCCATTCCACTCAACATATCGGGCATAAAAAATCGACCCACTTCAGGAAGTACCAATGCAATCAATTTGCTTTGCTTGTTACGGAAATGGACCGCTTGAAAATTAGGATAGTACCCTAATTCCTCTGCCACTTGCTGAATCTTAGTCTTCATATCCAAACTAATATCAGGATGGTCTTTTAAAGCCCTTGAAACTGTGGAAGGATTGACCCCTACTAACTTCGCTATATCTCGAATAGTAATTCTGCCCATTTTGAATGGATTAGAAAAAGTTCTTTAAAAAAAAAGTTACCAACAACATTGGGTTGCGCAACGGTTTGCGTAAAGGTAATCAAAAACTTATGTATGCTAAATGGTTGATTATACTGAATAAGTCATAATTTTAAACAAACTTGAAAATCATTAAGCTGATTTTACATATTGTATGAAACTAAAAGTTGGAGGCTGCTCTTTGGGGTAGCCTTTTTCATTTTTGGATGCTGGTAAATAGTATCCAGAATCTTCAGTAACGCTCCATATCCCTCAATTCCCTACCTTTGCGACTCTAAATTCCTCAGCTCAACTAGTATATGGCATCTAGAAAGAAGGCAGCGGTTAATTTCATTTTCATTACCGTTTTAATTGATATAATTGGATTTGGTATCATCATCCCAGTCCTGCCAAAGCTATTAGCGGGAATGAACCAAATAGACATTAATGAAGCTAGTACTTATGGAGGATTTTTGTTGACTTCTTTTGCCATTGCCCAATTTTTATTTTCGCCCATCATGGGAAGTCTTAGTGACCAGTATGGGAGACGACCCATTCTATTATTATCCTTACTCGGTTTTTCTTTAAATTACTTGATTTTGGCTTTCGCCCCTACCTACGGATGGCTGATTATTGGTCGGATTATTTCAGGAATGTTTGGAGCCAGTCACACCACTGCCTCCGCTTATATCGCCGATATTAGTACGGAGGAAAATAGGGCCAAGAATTTTGGGATGTTGGGTGCGGCATTTGGTCTAGGCTTTATTATTGGTCCTCTTCTGGGTGGTATATTTGGGGAATATGGTGTAAGATTACCTTTTTATGTTTCCTCCGCCTTGGCTTTTATTAATTTCTTATATGGGTTCTTTATCTTACCCGAGTCACTTCCGGCAGAAAACAGAAGACCCTTTGATTGGAAACGAGCGAACCCTATTGGTACTTTAAAACAGCTCACCAGTTATAAAGGAATAGGCTATTTGCTAGTTGCTTTTTTTCTATTGCACCTAGGTACCCATGCGGTCAACAGTAATTGGGCGTATTTTACCATGTTTCGCTTAGGGTGGTCCGAAAGCATGGTCGGCTTATCCTTGGCATTTGCAGGCTTATTGGTAGGAATTGTTCAAGCTGGTTTATCGCAACGATCAGCTAATTATTTCGGGGAAGGAAAAAGTATTTATCTTGGGATCGCTTTATACGCTATAGGGATGCTTTTATTCGCATTTGCCTCTACTACTTGGATGATGTTTATTTTCTTAATTCCTTATTGTTTTGGAGGCATTTGCGGACCAAATTTACAATCCTATTTGGTAAGTCAAGTATCTGCAAAGGAACAAGGAGAGTTGCAAGGAGGATTAACCTCTATTCAAAGTTTAACTACTATATTTGGACCTTTAATGATGACAGGCATTTTTTTCGCTACCACCAAAGAAGGGACTAGTTTTTATTTTCCTGGTTCTGCCTTTTTGTTGGCAGCCATTTTAATGGGGCTAAGTTTTTTAATTACATTTTGGCTATTGAGAACAACGAAAAATAACGACGCTTGAAACCAGCTACGATCGGTCACTATTGGGAAGACCCTACACAATTCAATATCGGACAAAGAAAGCCACGGGCTAACTTCGTCCCGTTTCCTTCTATCCCCTCCTTTTTAAACAACCCAAAAGAAGCTTCTCCTTTTTATTATTCTCTAAATGGGGACTGGAAATTTCATTGGGTGAGGAAGCCTGCTGACCGACCTAAAGATTTTTATCAAGTAGATTATGATACCTCTCATTGGGATACCATACCCGTACCCGCTAATTGGGAAATGGAGGGCTATGGCGTTCCCATTTATGTAAATGATCGGTATCCCTTTCCTAAAAATCCGCCTTATATACCGCACGACTATAATCCGGTTGGCTCTTATCAGAAGAAATTTACGATCCCTGAAAATTGGGACGATCGCCAAATATTTGTTGTCTTTGAAGCGATTAAGTCTGCTGCTTATTTTTGGATCAATGGACAATTTTTGGGATACAACCAAGATAGTCGAACGCCTGTTGAATTTGACATAACGAAGTATTTACAAAAAGGAGAAAATATCCTTTCCGTAGAAGTGTACCGTTGGTCTGATGCCTCTTATTTAGAATGTCAGGATATGTGGCGACTGAGCGGAATGGAACGGTCGGTCTATTTATGGTCTTCTGATTCAATTCATATTCGAGACTTTTGGGCGCAGGCTGATTTAGAGGAAGATTACAAAGGTGGTTCATTGAAGTTAACGATTGAAACAGAGGTTTTTAAAGAAATTGATAAATCAACTTGGCGACCTAACCAGATAGACTTGCGATTATTCAAAAAAAATGGTCAGATCGAACCTATGCGCTTAGTCGCTTGCAACTACGATAAATTTCATGTTCATCTTGAATTACAGGTTAAGCAGCCTTTAAAATGGACCGCAGAAACCCCACACTTATATCAGCTAGCCATTGCTTTGTTGGATACGAAAAAAGAAGTAATCGAAGTAGTGGGATGCAAAATAGGATTTAGAAAAATAGAGATCCAAGATGCACAGCTATGCATCAACGGACAACCCATTTTAATAAAAGGGGTTAATCGCCATGAACACGATGAACATACGGCACATGTGATTGATGAAGCCAGTATGATTCGAGATATTGAATTGATGAAACAATGCAATATCAATGCCGTCCGAAATAGCCACTATCCCAATGCTGCTAGATGGTATGAACTCTGCGATGAATATGGCTTATATGTAGTAGATGAAGCCAATATTGAAACGCATGGAATGGGTTCAGAATTAAGTCATAAAACCTTTGACTCGGTCCCCCACCCTGCCTATCGACCAGAATGGAAAGCGGCACATTTAGAGCGGGTACAACGGATGTTTGAACGGACCAAAAATCATGCAAGCATCATCACTTGGTCATTGGGAAATGAGGCTGGTAATGGCGAGAATTTTAAAGCTGCCTATGAGTGGCTAAAAGAAAGAGATTCTTCTCGACCTGTGCAATATGAACAAGCGGGAGAAGAAGGCAATACAGATATTGTTTGTCCGATGTATCCTCCCTTAGAGTATGTCGAAAGCTATCCTAACACCCAGCCGAAGCGTCCTTTCATTATGTGCGAGTACGCACATGCGATGGGGAATAGTGTGGGAAATCTAGTGGACTATTGGACCTTAATCCACCAACACAACTGTTTGCAAGGTGGGTTTATTTGGGACTGGGTAGATCAAGGAATTGCGGCTGAAAAAGACGGTCAGAAGTATTGGAAATTTGGCGGGGATTTTGGCGATGAAAACACTCCCAGCGATTCCAATTTTTGCATCAATGGCATTCTTGCCCCAGACCGAACGCCTCACCCTAGCTTTTGGGAAGTCAAGAAAGTATATCAACCCATCACTTTTGAATTTATTGATAAAGAAGAGGGGCTAGTTAGTATAAAAAATAATTTCTCTTTTCTAGATTCCTCTACCTATCAATTTGAATGGGTCTTATGGAATGAAGTGAGTCCTATCCAAAGAGGGGTGTTTGAATTAAATATTCCTCCCCTCGAAAAAAGGATTAGACGATTTGATTTTTCAACTATTCCTTTCCATAATTCTTTTGACTATTTCTTAGATATTTCGGTACGCTTAAAAAAGCCCCAACCCTTTTTATCAAAAGGATTTGAGGTAGCAAAAGACCAATTTCTCATCCAACCAAAAGAAATAGCCAAACCCTTGCCTTTAAGCGTTTGGCAAAGCAATGATCCTATTCCCAGTATATTAGAAAATAGTGATTCTAAGTATTGGATTGATTCAGAGACGGGTTATTTATCCTCTTTTAGATTTCAAGATGAAGAGCTATTGGTTAGCTCCCTCCAGCCCAATTTTTGGAGGCCTCCGAATGACAATGATTTTGGAAATGGCATGCCAGAGCGATGTGCTATTTGGAGAGACCTCGTACAAGAGTTAGAACTGATACATTGCCAAAGGGAAAGAAATGAAATATTAGTTACCTTAAAATCTACTACCCATTCTATTATTCTATTGATTCGGTATCAAATACTCTTAGGTGGAGCGTTAAGAATCTTCTATTCTTTTGTTACCGAAAACGAATCGCTTCCAGAATTCCCCCGACTAGGTCTGCATTGTCAACTACCAAATGAGTTTGATACGATTTCTTATTTTGGTCGAGGGCCTCATGAGAATTATATAGATCGACAATTTGCTTCTCACGTTGGCAAATATAAAAGTACTGTTCAAGATCAATTCTATCCCTATATTTCTCCTCAAGAAACGGGGTATAAAACAGATGTCAGATGGCTCTCTCTAACTAACCCTCAAGGGAAAGGATTACAAATTATTGGAGAGCCTACCTTCAGTGGCAGTGCCCTCTTTTATAGTCCTACCCAATTGACTAGAACTGCTTGGGGGAGCTTGCATACCATTGACTTAATTCCCGAAGAGACCATCTCTTTGTGCATCGATCATTTCCAAATGGGAATTGGAGGAGTAAATTCTTGGGGTGCTTTTCCTTTAGAAAAATATAGATTTTACCCTAAAAATTATACCTTTAGTTTTTTGTTACAGGGGGTAGATCGGCTTTAAATGCTAAGTATTGAGGCTATTGCTTTATCATAAATTTCAAAAGTTTTAAAAACTTTTGAAATATTTTGGTCCTTTGACAAATCACGCGAAACGTTACCATCTGCGAATCGGATTGGCATCGAGCCAATCCGATTCGCACAAGGGATTCTAAAGGGGCAACTGAGGCAGAGCCTCAGTTGCCCCTTTAGAATCCCTTGTTTCCTGAAATGGACTCGATGTCCATTTCAGGAAAAGAATGGCAGAATAAGTCAAAGAACCACACTTAATAAGATATACAACTTCATAAACAAATATGGAAAGCAATATTTCAAATATTGATAGAGGGATAATTATAGCCTATTTCATTTTAGTACTAACAATTGGTTTTGTGATCGCTCGCCGCACCAAAACTGGCGAAGATTACTTTTTAGGAGGACGAACTTTTGGTTGGGGTCTAATTG
>CALJIQ010000487.1 GCA_937973995.1 uncultured Saprospiraceae bacterium | reverse complement strand
GTCTCCTGACGACCGCCTAACTGTAATTGGTCGTCAGGAGACGACTAGGATAGGGTTTTCAAGTCTGGAGACTTGAAAAATCGAGCGTTCTCAAATTTCCATACCTCTCAATAGCTGATCCATCGACACTATTATTGCTCTCCACATCATCCCATTTCGATTCGTATTATTTTTTTGTGATATATTTTGTTTATAATTTATAAATAATTACATTTGTTAATATTTATTTTTATAACATCTTGATAATTCTCCACTCCCAGCCGATTTCATCTAACCTAGTTGAGTATTTTATTTCCCAACACTATTGAACATTCCCAACCGATTCACAGACCTTTTGTTTTAATAACTTAGCTAGTTATACTGCGAACGGGGTAAAATTATGAAAGTGAACTAATTGTTTATTTGTGTAACTGTTTATTCGTTTACAAGCTATACTTAGATAAACAGTTCAACAAATAAACAATTAAACAGTATTGTAAAATCACTTTTTTTTCCCGTTCCAAGTATAGATACTGTTTTCACAACCGTATCGAGCATCAACAACAAACTATAACCACCGCCTATGTATTACAAAAATTTACTGCTGATAACAGTGCTTTTCTTAAACGCTTACACTCCCTCCGCCTTTAGTTTAAATGCTGATTCCAACTGCGGAGAGCAATCGGAAAACTGTAGTGTATTCTTCAATACAACCGTCCTTAATGGTGCCATAGAAGTAACAATAGATGATTTCTACCCTCCCTTTACGATAGGTTGGGATGGACCTAATGCTACTGGTAATCACCGAACTCAGGAAGATAGTTATGTTATCCCCAACTTACCCGATGGAGAATACCTCATTATCGTTACCAATAGTTTGGGATGTTTTTATCGCACAACTGCGGGGATGGGCAGTGAATTGGGACACGCAGCAAGGCAAGATAGAGATGGAGATGGATATACAGATGATGTTGACTGCGATGATAATGACTCTAGTGTAAATCCAGGAGCTGCGGAATATCCTAACAATAGTGTCGATGAGAATTGTGACGGTATTGTCTTATATATTGATGATGATAACGATGGTTTTCATTCTGGAGTAGATTGTGATGATACTAATGCATCGATCAACCTTCATGCTTATGATGTACCCGACAATGGCATTGACGAAAATTGCGATGGGGCGGATGCCTTAGCTTGCGATTTTTCTCCTAGTGAAGTATTTACTTCTTCTGGTGCTACCTCTGTCTCTATATGCTCAGGAGATGGTATGGCTGATCTCATCGAGATTTCAACAAATTCTATCAACCCAACTAATCATGCTTTCGTTATGGTAAATAATAATGGGATGGTGCTTGGGTTGTTGGACAATCGAATTGACTTAGAAGGATCTCCTGCGGAACGATGTAAGATTTATGCTGTATTTTATACAGGTAACTTGTTACTAAAGCGTGGCGACTTAATTTTTAGTAGTGTTATTTCTGATGGGTGCTATACCATCAGTACGAATTATATTTTAGTCGTCATTTCCGACATCTCTACTTGTGGACAAGTTGAAGACCAGCGAATAATCAGTACGAACAATGCCGTAAGCGTTTTCCCAAATCCTGCGGATCAAAGTTTATATGTGGACTTGAATGCTTACTGGGGGCAAAAAGGGTATTTGAAACTTTATAATACTACTGGACAAACGGTGCAAACCCTCCATCTAGATGAAATAACTTCTGATGCAATCCAAATGGATATAAGTTCTTTACAGTCTGGCTTTTATTCATTACAAATTGTAGTTGGAAATACGGTTATACCAGCTCAAAAAATCCTAAAACATTAAGAAGAAATGTATTTATAAAGACTGTTTGTCAAGGGCAATACCTAGCTAGTATTGCCTTTTTTTATGCTCCAAATCCTATAAAATTAACCAACCATAACCTGCAAATAAAAACAAAAGGCTAATTTTGCCCTCGAAATAAACAAATAGGCTTAACGATGACATTGAAGCAATATGGGCAGCAATTAGTCTATAAAGGCATACATCCATTTATTAAATTGCTCTTGAAATTAGGGGTAACTCCTAATTTTATCACCTTTACTGGGCTAGTACTCAATGTATTAGCCACTGTCATTTTTATAGTAGGGGCCGAATATGGAAATCGTTCCGATCATTCTTATGTAGGTTGGGCAGGGGCGGTTATTTTATTTGCAGGGTTGTTTGATATGATAGATGGCAGGTTAGCAAGAATTGGCAATATGGCTAACCCCTATGGAGCTTTATTCGACTCTGTGATAGATCGTTACAGTGAAATGATCATGTTTTTAGGGATCATTTACTATTTAGTGTCCCACGATTATTTCATGAGTTCCTTATTTGCTTTTATTGCTATGATCGGTTCTGTGATGGTTAGTTATACTCGTGCGAGAGCAGAAGGATTGGGAGTCAATGCTAGTGTTGGGTTGATGCAGCGACCAGAACGCATCTTGATTATTGGAATCTCTGCGATCCTTTGTGGTGTTTTTTCTGCCAATTTCGGTAGTGACTTTCGGGTAGAAGTAAGTTGGTTACCTTTCCCTATATTCGAAACAATTACCATTTTTACTTTACCAGTAACTATTTTGGCAGTTTTAGCGAATATCACAGCACTTAGGAGATTACATCATAGCAAGAAAGAACTTTTTAAAAAAATGGAGCAGGAAGGATTGAACAATCAGTAGGTAGAAATTGTACCTATTAATCTAAATATCCAATACTCAATGTTGAATGATAAATTTTGAATTTTGAATAGGACGTCATCATTATCCAGTGAATTCAGGTCTTGTTGAATCCCTATTTATTCAAAATTCAATCATTAAAAATTCAAAATTGAGCATTCACCTCACTATGTCTTAAAGCATGAAAAAGCTATACGTTTCCAATAAAGATGAGTCCATTCGTATGTTTGACAGTAATTTTCTGGAAATGTTTTCCAAAGTGCATTGGTCTGTCCCGCTCTTTCTTTTTGTACCGACTATTAGTTACTTTCTTTACCAAGGATGGCAATTAGATGCCAACTTATTACAGTTATTCATTTGCTTGATAATGGGCATTTTCATGTGGAGTGTCACCGAATATGTGTTACATCGGTTTGTCTTCCACTATCAGCCTCCTGGAGAATGGGGTGCAAAGATCCATTTTATTTTTCATGGAGTTCATCATGACTATCCCAATGATTCCATGCGATTAGTAATGCCTCCTGCCGTTAGCATCCCTTTGGCTTATTTATTTTACTTGTTATTTAATTGGCTAATTATAGACGTCTATTTATATCCCTTTTTTGCAGGTTTTTTAATCGGATATCTTTGCTATGATATGTTGCACTATGCGATTCATCATGCACCGATGAAAGGAAAAATCTGGATGGCTCTAAAAACACATCATTTAAAGCATCATTTTAAAGACCCAGACAATGGATATGGCGTGAGTTCTCCAGTCTGGGATATAGTTGTAGGCACACAGTTTTCAAAATCTAAAGAGAAAAAGTAAAATGGTGACTGGTGACTGGTGATTGGTTAGCTGACTAGCCCCAATCACCAATCACCGTTTACCAATCAGCAATTATTTGAGTACAATCGTCCGACCATATAGACAATTTGAGCGTTTTACTCCAAATAACTTAATCGTTGCGCTCTTATTAAGCCTATGCTATTTAGGCTTAGCCTACTATGTAATAGGTTGGCGAAATGATCACCTAAACTTGCTCGCCCTTTTGCTCGTTTCCTATTTTGCGACTCCTCTTAGCAGAAAAATCTTCTGGGCATTTTTATTTTTTGTGATCTATTGGTTGTTATATGATAGTCTGAGGGCTTATCCAAATTATTTGGTCAATGAGGTAAGTATACAAGAGTTATATGAATTTGAAAAGCAAGTTTTTGGTATTACCACTGCTAGTGGCATCGTTACACCGAATGAGTTTGCAGCGATCAATAGTCATCCATTTTTAGATGTCTTAGCCCCTGCTTTCTATTTAACTTGGGTGCCTATACCCATGCTGTTTGTCGTGTACTTATTTTACACGAACAAAACGATGATGGCTCAATTTGCTTTTTCGTTCCTATTAGCAAATATAGTGGGGCTGATCATCTATTATATATACCCGGCTGCCCCTCCTTGGTATGTGGCGAATTATGGATTTGATTTTCATCCCAATACACCAGGAAGTCCAGCTGGATTGATAAAATTCGATGAATTCTTTGGTATAAATATATTTGAAGGGATGTATGCAAAAAACGGAAACGTATTTGCGGCTATTCCCTCTTTACATTCTGCTTTTCCTGTATTATTGGTATATTTTGGTATAAAAATGCGGCTAGTAGCGGCTTATATTTTCTTTTTCATTATTTTAGCGGGAATTTGGTTTGCGGCAATTTATACCAATCATCATTACATCATTGATGTACTATTGGGAGGGTTGACGGCCCTTTTTAGCATCTTATTGTTAGAAAAAGGTCTGATGAAGACGAGGTTTAAGAACTGGTTAGATAATTATACAGAATTATTAAAATAAATTTTTGAAATTTCAAGTTTTAAACATCAAATTCCAAGCACCAAAATTAATGTTGTAGCTTAGAGTATGTCTAAATTTCTATCGGCTGAAAACCAATATTTTACGAACCTGACTTTGAAAAAATGAACTTATTTAGCTCGCTAAACGCACTAATTTTTTCTTCCTCAGAACCGCAAACTATTGATTTTCAACTCGAAATAAATTTTAGACATACTCTTATTGGAATTTGTGATTTGGAATTTTAAAAACAGTAAGGAGAACTAATAAATAACAAATATGAACTTACTTCGCAGTAAGCTGGCTCGGTACACCCGTCCAGCAGAGGTAAAGAAGCAAGGCATTTACCCCTATTTTAGAGAAATCAGCTCCGATCAAGACACCGTTGTTAAGATGAATGGCAAGGATGTGTTGATGTTCGGTTCCAATTCCTACCTTGGCTTAACCAATCACCCCAAATTAAAAGAAGCTTCCAAAAAAGCCATTGACAAATATGGGTCTGGTTGTGCAGGCTCCAGATTTTTGAATGGTTCTTTAGATATTCATACCGAACTAGAAGAAAAATTGGCCGCTTATGTTGGGAAAGACGAAGCACTTGTCTTTAGTACAGGATACCAAGTGAATCTTGGTGTCATTTCCTCCGTAGTAGGCAGACAAGACTATATCCTATTGGATTCCACCAATCATGCTTGCATTATTGACGGTGCTAGACTCGCTTTTGCTAGGACCCTAAAGTATCGCCATAATGACATGGAGTCGCTAGAAAAAACACTTCAACGAGTGCCCAGTGAAGTGGTGAAATTAATCGTCACCGATGGGGTTTTTAGTATGGAAGGGGATATTTGCAAATTACCCGAAATGGTCGAATTGGCCAAGAAATACAATGCCAATATCATGGTCGATGATGCCCATTCATTGGGGATACTCGGACCAGGAGGTAGAGGTACGGCTGCTCATTTTGGATTGACAGATGATGTGGATTTGATTATGGGTACTTTTAGTAAATCCTTAGCTTCTATTGGGGGCTTTATCGCAGCGGATAGTGACACCATTAATTACCTCAAGCACCATGCTCGCTCTTTAATATTTAGTGCGAGTATTGCGCCTGCAAATGCGGCTAGTGTTATTGCTGCGCTTGATTTGATTCAGGAAGAACCCGAACGAATAGATCGTTTGTGGGATATTACCAATTATACGATGGCAGGTTTGAAAGCGATCGGTCTAGAAACAGGTCCTACCGAAACCCCCATCATCCCAATTTATGTTAGAAGTGATGAAAAGGTATTCAAAATGACCGCTATGCTCCAAGAGGCAGGGGTTTTTGTGAATCCCGTGATCTCTCCTGCGGTTGCTAGTGAAGATTCTTTGATTCGCTTTTCTTTGATGGCGACGCATACGCGTGCGCAGGTAGATGAGGCGTTGGATAAAATTGCTAAAGTAGCTAAGATGTTGGAGGTGCCTAAGGTGGCAGTGGAAGTTTAATCTTTTTTGTTTATGGTTCTTTGTTTATGAGTTTATTCTACTCATTAAGTAGTCTGACAAAAATAAGTTAACAACTTTGCTTTTCAGTTGATTGATTATTAATTACTGATTATTAGCTAATTAGGCGTGTTCAGTAGCGTCTGGAAAATAATTAATAATCAATAATTAATAATGTCACACTACTTA
>CALJIQ010000486.1 GCA_937973995.1 uncultured Saprospiraceae bacterium | reverse complement strand
CTACTCTAAAAAGTCAAAAATGAACGCAGAGGCGCGGAGACGCAGAGTTTTCAGATGTATAAAAAATTAAGAATTAATTTTTTATACATCTAACTATGTGATCTATGTGTCTATGTGTTTACCAAATTGTGTTTTTAGAGTAGACTCAACAATGGAACAATGGAACAATGGTACAATGGTACAATAGAACAATGGAACAATGGAACAATGGAACAATGGAACAATGGTACAATGGTACAATGGTACAATGGTACAATGGTACAATAGAACAATGGAACATCAAACTGAATTAGCCACTTGTTCCTTGATCTTCTCCAAGTCATCTTTCATTTTGACGACTATCTTTTGGATATCTGACGAATAAGCCTTTGCTCCTAGTGTGTTGATTTCTCGACCAATCTCTTGGGCGATGAAACTTAGCTTTCGACCCTTTAACGCAGAATCCTCTGTTAATTGTTCCAAAAAATATTTACAATGTTGACCTAAACGGACTTTTTCTTCCGTTATGTCAATTTTTTCCAAATAGTAAATCACCTCTTGCTCAAAGCGATTTTGATCTACTCGCTCTTTGCCGAAATTTTCCTCTAGATTTTTGAGTAATTTAGTTTTTAGCTTTACCACACGCTCTGCTTCATAAGGGGCAACCTGTTCCAAGTAATTTTGGATATTATTAATGCGCAATTGCAAATCGGTTTCCATTGCCTGCCCTTCTGTTCTTCTAAAATTGGTAAATTTTTGAATGGCTTGGTGTACCGTTTCGGACACGGTCTGCCATTCTTGCTCGTCTATAGAACTAGATGCTGGAATAACGACATTGGGTAATCGAAGAATAGAAGGGATGAGATCGGTTTTATTTAACTGCAATTCATCCGATATTTTACTTAATTCCCGATAATATCTTTCTAGTAGGGGGCGATTTAGAGAATACTCTTCTTCTCCGTTGGGGGACTTTACCTCCATTGTGAATTCAATTTTCCCTCTTTCGATTTTCTCTTGTAAAATCTTCCGAAAATCAGGCTCCTTGGTTCTATAATTTTGAGGCACCTTCATGCGAATATCCATAAACTTACTATTCAAGGATCGAACCTCGATAGCTATTTCTTTGTCTTGAAAAGTATTGCTCGCTCGACCAAATCCCGTCATTGATAATAGCATAAAGTGAATTTTAGGTTGGTTTTTTTGGTATTGTGATGTAATCGTATTGTGGTTGTATGGTAGAGTATAACCACAACGCCAAAATACCATAAAACCATAATACCTAACTAAATCAGGAAAATTGCTTAATAACCAAACATCTTTCAGTTTTCAAGCGTATAGATAGATAATTGCCAAAGATAATTAATAAATCAAATTATATAAACTTGATTATCAAGAGTAAAGGAAATAGTTTGATAAAGGTTGATGATTTTGGCAAACCAGCGAAATAAATTTGTTTTTTCTTTCAATTAAAGGAAAAATAAACGAAATTTGTCGCTTTCTAATGATGTATATTAATATTTATAACTTGTTATAAACCAGTCCATAATATGAGAAAAGCTGATTTAGTAGCAGCCATTTCAGAAAAAACAGGAATTGCCAAAGTGGACGTTTTAGTGACTTTGGAGTCTTTTTTCAAAGAAGTAAAAGTTTCTCTTGCTGAGGGAGAGAATGTATATATCCGTGGATTTGGTTCTTTTGTAGTCAAGAAAAGAGCTAAGAAAATAGGGCGACATATCAAGAAAAATGTAGCCATAGAAATACCAGAACACTATATCCCTGCATTTAAACCAGCAAAGATATTTGTAGAGCAAGTAAAAGGCAATGTTACTGCTTTGCCTTCTGATGAAAGCAACGGAGTATAACCTCCTTGTTTGATTCTTTTATCTCTATATAGCGCTCCTGTTTTACACTTTAAGTTTGATTAAATCTTAATCAAATAAGTGAAACAGGAGCGTTTTCATTTTTGTCAATTCTCAAATTGATGCGGTCTTTGCTTGTTGGTTCCCGCTTGGCAATTAGCAGAATTAGGAAGTAGTGACTTCCGTCAAATTGAGCTTTGCGGATTATTTTGCTCAAATTATGATGACAAATTATGCTCTTTAGAAGGTTATAAACTCGACTGCGGTAGGGCATATTTTGGAATTTGAGTCAAGTTGTTCACGACTTATACTATTTAAGCGTTTATTAACTAGTTCCTCCTTCCTTTTCCAAGCAAATTACTGGAAATTTTAGTACTTTTGCACTCGCTTTTTTTTGAATTTCAAATAAATCGATATGTTTAAACTCCAAAACATCATCATTATGATGGGATTCGTTTTGTTTTTTTTACTTTATTTCGGTTTAGATGTAAAGCCTAAAAAGTTCGGCACTATTGAAAGAAATAGAGCCTTAGCTACTCAAGATACGGATATTTCCAACTTGATAAAGGATGTTCAAGGAACACTATCGCCTAATCAGGCTTCTCTGTTGATAGCCTTGGAGCGAGAAATTGAAAATGCTACCTCTGATAGTAAAAAATCAGATTTATTGAAAGACCTTTCCGGTAAGTGGTTTGAGTATAGACAGCCTCATATTGCAGGATTCTATGCTGAACAAGTAGCAGAGATAGAAAATACCGTCGAGGCTTGGTCTATTGTTGGTACTTCACATGCTGCTGCGTTTAAAGGGAATTTTGATGAAAAGGTAAAGAAATTTGCTTTTCAGCGAGCTGTAAGTGCATTTGAAAATGCCATTTCTCTCGATCCCTCGGATATTCGCTCGAAAGTGAATTTAGCTTTGTGTTATGTAGAACGTCCTCTTCAAGAGAATCCAATGAAAGGGATTTTATTACTGCTAGACTATGATAAGCAGTATCCTGATAATCCGCTGATACTTTCAAACTTGGGTAGATTGGCTATCCAAACGGGGCAGTACGAAAAAGCAATTCAACGGTTAGAAAGAGTAATTGCAATCGCACCTGAAACAAAGACAGCTTATTGCTTGTTATCAAAAGCGTACGAAGGTATTGGAGATCAAGCGAATGCAATAAGCTTTCAAAAAAAATGTAAATAAGATTTCAGTGATTAGAGAAGCCTTTTATAGGTGGACAAATTATTAACTATAAACTAGTCACTAATAACTAATAATTATCATATATATGCCTTGCGGTAAAAAAAGAAAAAGACATAAAATTGCTACGCATAAGCGTAAAAAGCGTCTTCGCAAAAACAGACACAAGAAAAAGAACCGATAAAATATAAATACTTATTTGGTATCAGTAGGTTTATTTGCTTTCTAGACAAAGGAGGTTTTATTATAAAAATCTCTGTATAGAAAGAATGGTTTTGTGTATGGTTTTCAACATAGTTTTCTGAACTTGGAGTAAATAATAATTGATGTGAATGATAATTACTCCTAATATGAGCGCCTATTTTTTGGCGTGATTAAATAAAGATATAAGGTCTGCTTTAAGTTAAGTATTAACTTGGCAGCAGCCCAAAATGACCAATGAAAATGGTTTTTCCCAAAACTATCATTCTGATACCTTTTTTATCCTTCTATATCTATCATATATGTAGTTCAGGTATTTGCCTGAATTACGCCGCAGATAAATAGCTGCATCATCAGTTAGAGGTCTCGTGTGATTTATAGTTAAATCAGATCTCTTAGTTCCTTCCAAGTTCCACTCATCTAGTTACCATGCACGGTCTAATGAAGCTAGCCTTTGTTAGGTAAAATTCTAGTAAACCATACTGAATCAGCCAAGTACAGATAAATTATGTACTGTGCAAAAAGAATTAATTATTAATGCTACTTCAAAAGAGGTTGAAATTGCTCTTTTGGAGAATTCTAAACTAGTAGAGTTACACTTTCAAAAAACTAATAACAATTTTTCAGTAGGAGATATTTTTTTGGGTAGAGTGCGTAAGCTGATGCCTGGTCTAAATGCTGCTTTTGTTGATATTGGTCATAAGAAAGATGCTTTTCTTCACTACACAGATTTAGGACCCAAACTCACTTCACTGCTCAAATACACGCATGAAGTTACGAATGGGTCTATGACTACTTCTTCCCTCGATAATTTCAAGTTCGAACCAGAAATCATTAAGACGGGCAAAATAGATCAGGTGCTGCAGAAGCGGCAACCCATCTTAATTCAAATTCTGAAAGAACCCATTTCTACTAAGGGGCCTCGATTAAGTTGTGAAATTACCATTCCAGGCAGGTACCTGGTAATGACGCCTTTTTCCAATGTCGTTGCAGTCTCTAAGAAAGTTTCTAATAACGAGGAACGCAAGCGTTTGCAATTACTAGCAGAGAGTATCAAACCTAAAAACTTTGGGTTGATTATTCGTACGGCTGCGGAGGGTAAGAGTGTGGCAGATTTGCATGAAGAGTTGCGCTTGATGCAGGAGAAATGGAATAATATCTACAAGCAGTTAAGAAAAGAACAACCGCCTAGTAAATTATTAAGTGAGTTGGATAAAGCGTCCAGTATCTTACGAGACGTTTTGAGCGATTCCTTTAACAAAATTGTAGTCAACGATAGAGACCTGTATTCCAATATTCGAACTTATATGGACTCCTTTGCGCCACATAAGATGAAAATAGTGGATTTCCATAAGTCAGGCAGACCTATTTTTGATACACATGGGGTCACTCGTCAAATCAAGTCTTCTTTTGGGAAGACGGCTACGATGGGAAGTGGAGCTTACTTGGTAATAGAGCACACGGAAGCTATGCACGTCATTGATGTAAATAGCGGACCGAAAACCCCTAGCACGAACCAAGAAGAAGCGGTATTAAGAGTCAATCTAGAAGCGGCTGACGAAATAGCTAGACAATTGAGATTGCGAGATATTGGCGGCTTAATTATTATTGATTTTATTGATATGCGCAATAATGAGCATCGTAAGGCACTCTTATCAGCCATGCGTTCAGCGATGCGTAAAGACCGAGCGCAACATACCGTCCTTCCTTTGTCTAAATTTGGGTTAATGCAAATTACTCGGCAACGAGTACGACCAGAAGTGAAGATTAATACAGCGGAAGTTTGTCCAAGTTGTAGCGGGTCTGGGCAAGTGAATCCTACGGTGTTATTAACAGACGATATTAATCGAGATTTAGAATTTATTATTAATTCTAGACCCAAGTCTAAAATATTTTTGCGGGTTCATCCTTATGTAGGAGCTTACTTGACCAAAGGATTGTTCAAGAGTCCAGTAGCTCAATGGTACCGCAAGTATTATAAATGGATCAGAATCGTTCCGAATGGAGATTTTGCTGTTAATCAGTACAAATTCTTTGATGGAAATGAGGATGAGATTCGATTGAATTAGAAGTAGTCAGGGGACAGGTGTCAGGCGTCAGAACGATGTTTTCAATCTGACCCCTGACCTCTGATTCTTGATCCCTGTCATAGGCCATTGGGCAGCCACAGTCCAGGCTTTTACACCCCACCATTCCTACCAAACAAGTTATTCCTATTATTAGTGTTTTTTTCATTTTAGGTGGTGTTTTGAATCGCAGATTTCGCTGATTTTTCGCTGATTTTTCGCTGATTTCGCAGATGAGATTTATGTGATAAAATTGATTATTGCAGATTTGGCATAGCCTGTTAAATGTAAAATCTGTAATTTGAAACCATACACTTTTTTAGAAACGTATTTTTCGCCGCCTGCGGCGGCGGGACTATGGGGTTTGGGGGCAGAATTATTTCAGTTTGCCACAGCAAACTGAAATAATTCTGCCCCCAAAAGACCCTTTCCCGTCACGTAGCATGAAGAAGCGTAAGCTTCTGAACCCGAAGGGATGGGATGCC
>CALJIQ010000485.1 GCA_937973995.1 uncultured Saprospiraceae bacterium | reverse complement strand
CACACATAAAAGAGTTTTGGAATATGGTGCTTAGAATTTGATGATTGGTGCTTGAAATTTCAATCAATTGATTTCCCAAGTAGTCCCCCCCGCAATCATAGCATCCAAATCTCCTTCCCCTACTTGTTCTTTAGCCGCCTTTAATTGCTTAAATAACAAATCATCATAACAAGGACGCTCTTCTGCGTAGATTACACCGAATGGTCTTGGCAAATAATCTTCCGTCGTTCTAGGATCATCAAAAAAGCGGGTCAACATTTGACCTTTCATTTGGTCGTGCTCATCATGTATCCAAAGATCATCTTGGGTATACGTTCCTTCGGTTAAATCTACTACCGTAGGTTTAAAGCCATCTAAGCGGATGCCTTTATTCTTTTCTGGACCAAATATTAGCGGTTGTCCATGCTCTAAATAGAGCGTTGTTTCAGGTTTTGATGCCTTCTCTGTAAACGTAAAGAAAGCGCCATCATTGAAAATATTACAATTCTGATAAATTTCTAATAATGCCGTCCCCTTATGCGCATGGCTTCGCTTTAGCATTTGCTTTAGATGCTTAGGATCTCTATCCATCGAGCGAGCGATATAAGTCGCATCTGCCCCCATCGCTAAGGCTAGTGGGTTAATTGGATGATCTAAAGACCCAAACGGGGTGGACTTTGTCTTTTTATTTACCTCAGAGGTAGGGGAATACTGTCCTTTTGTCAATCCGTAAATTTGATTATTGAATAATAAAATATTCACATCTAAATTACGACGCAAAGCATGAATCATGTGATTACCACCAATCGAGAAGCCATCTCCATCTCCTGTTATAATCCATACATCTAACTCTGGGTTTGCCAATTTCAAACCTGTTGCCACGGCAGGGGCACGTCCGTGAATGGAGTGCATCCCATAGGTATTCATATAATAGGGAAAGCGAGAGGAACAACCAATACCAGAGATGAAAACCGTATTGTCTTTATCCGCTTCTAGCTCTGCCAAAACTGATTGCACTTGCTTTAATATAGAATAATCGCCACAGCCAGGACACCAACGGACATCCTGATCAGAGGCAAAATCTTTCGCTTTTAATTTGACGGTTCCACCGCCAGGTAATTGTGACATGAAATACGGGTTGCGGGTTGCGGGTTCTGAGTTATCCACTTAAAACTTACAACAAATTGATAAATTCTTGGATTATTTGGTTGTCCTAATCAAAACTAGTAACAAAAAAAGAGCCTGATTGGATCAATGGTGGGCAAAATTACTAGGTTCTGTAGTGAAATTGTTTATTTATTGGATTGTTTATTCACAAATTATTTATATGAAAATATGAATGTTTTTTGTTCTTTTAATACAAAAACTCAATTATTAGGACAATCCAAACACTTACATTTATAATACTGAGATTGTAAGCGACTCAGCCTCCGATCATCCACATTGTTTTGGATACACCAGCAGCCGTTGGGTTTATCAAAACAAACTAGAGGCTTCCCACAACGACCACAGGAGGGAGCAAAATCACTATCTAATTCCACCATTGCATTTTTGACCTCTCCACCTAAGGGTGGATTTTCTTTACGAATCCGAACCGTTATCTCTCCCAATCCTTTGGAATGAAATTGCTTTTTTAAGCCTACAATAATCCTCGCAGCAACTGTTTCTATCAGTTTGCTAGGCTTTTTCATGGCCGCTTTGCAAATGAAATAAACCGTCTCATAATTAATCGTGCTAAAGAGATCGTCCATATAGACCTGCCTCGTAAAAGTGGTTTCTATATATACGTCTACTTCAAAATGCGTCCCCGTTTTACGCTCTTCGCTATAATATCCGTGAAAGGCGTAAAACCGCATCCCTTCTAATGCTATGGTTGCCATTTTTTTTACGGTGGACGGTAAACGGTGGACGGTGGACGGTGCGGCTAGTTAGTAATTGGATATTATTAATTATTTTCTAACCGTGATTAAAAGTAAGTGCTCAATATAGACTAGTGATTGTGTTAGCACTCTTGGTGCTAACATAATTTTCAGAGGATCTAATTATGTTAGCACCAAGAGTGCTAACACAATAAGTCAACCGATTGAGAACTTACGATAAAAACGTGTAATCAACTGATAATCAATAATATTTTGTCCACATACTTTCTGAACCGTCTATCGCCTACCGTCCACCGTCCACCATATTTAAAATTTAAACTAATTCATTCACCTTTTCCAAAACCCAATTCTTTCCTGCTAATGCTTTACAGTTTTGGATCTGGTTGGTTATTTTTTTGATTGCTGGTTTATCCTTAGGTATGGTTCCTGCTAATTTTTTAGTGAACCGCAACAAATTGAGATATTGCTGTTTGACCTCTTTAGAAATAAATTGATTTCTACGGATATATATTCTAAAACTATCAATTAGAGAATCTAATGCCTGATATTCCTGTAATTCAAAATACGTTTTTAGCAAAATAGTCTTACAGCCTAACGCATACAAATGACTATTGTATTGGACTGTACTTAATTGCTCAATAACCTTATCGTATTGCTGCTGAGAAAAATACAGTTTAGCTAGGTTAAAATTAAGCGCATTATCTCTAGTGTCTTCGTTAAGATACTTCGTGTAGTTTTGGATAAAAAACTCTGCCCAATCATATTCTTTGACTTTCAAACTGATGCCGATAATATTTTTATAATGCTGAAAGTCTAAACGATCTTTGTCTAATAGTACTTTTTTATCCAAGGCTATTTTGTAAAGATCGAACAGTTGATAGAAAAAATCCTGATTTCCCGCATTTATTTTCCGAACACAGTAATTCATCAGGTAATTAAACAAATTATATAAATCGTTTCTAGAGAAAGTCGTTGTAGCCAAGACTAGTTCCTTCAACTGCTGAAAATTAGTCCCTTCGTCCGACTGCAAAAACATTTGAGTAGCATAATAATAGGCTCGAATACTTGGAATTTTTAACAATTGTTCTTTTTCTAAATAGTCGAAAAGATCTTGGGGTTTGGAAATATGATCTTCTGTGGAGGTGGTATTTTTTATTTGCAATTCATCACAGTAGTTTCTCAATTTATTGAGGTAATAATAACAGTCTAAGTAGTGATCTGCTTTCCGAAAATCCTCTACAAAAGGGGTTCGTTTCTTTAATTTAAATTGGTATTGATTCCATTGAATTTGGTATTTATAAAAATAGTAATCCGCATTATTGATGTCCGAAGTATTTTGCACCTCATTTGCTGCTCGACAAATATGCTCATATTGTTTGGATAAGGCTGCGTCATTCAATGGGTCTAGCAGATAGGTCGTAGCTGCCAAAGGCGTATCTTTAAATTGCTGAATAGACAAAAAGGATAAACCATGTTTGGTTAAATCGGAACAAAGGCGGCGCATTTTTACATCCTTATATGGTTCTTTCGGAAATAGCGTTTTCCATACTGCTCGTTTATCAGAAATTTGTGGTGGATGAATTTCTTCTTTGTTTTTTAGATAGGGAAATAGTAAATCATATAAGGCCGTCAAATTTTCATTCTCATTAAAAAAAGGAGAAACTAAATACTTCCTGAACCGAAGTAGATCGGAGGAAGAGAATGATTTTAGTAAAGTGATTAATTTATTACTAAGCATTTGTAAAATGAATAGAATTTAAAATAGGTTGAGGGACTATACTACAGCTAATCCACTCACTACGGAGTTCTATTAATATCCATATTTCTTAATCCCGAAGGGATTCAAAATGAATAACACCGTATGCAATACGGTGACATTGCATTTGAAGTATTTCCCAACTCTGAAGGAGTTGAATGTAATAAATTCAACTCCTTCAGAGTCGGGAGACTGCCACCATTCAAATCCCTAGATTGCATCTAGGGTTATTGATATTCAATCCTTTCAGGATTTTTGTCAGAAAGAAGATGTGGAGTATCAATAGCACTATGAAGTAAGTTGACGAATAAATTCTGGTGCTCCAAATCGTTATACACGTTAATGAATAAACCTTTTTAAGATCACAAAAAACAATATGAACCAAATTCAATTAATTGATTTTCAGTTATTTAATCCATATTGGTAGCCTATCAAATCTGTACAAATTTAAGGATATGTTCTTCTTAAACCTATGAGATAAACGCACTTTTGTAAAATATTAGCAATTTCTTTTATCTGAAAAATCTATTTAAGGAATTACTAATACCTATTTTGGCAAGACTGATCTATAAGTTTTGAATTTTGAATGATTGAATTTTGAATAAAACGAAACTCAAAAAGACGTAATTTCTAAGTTCACGATGCCCACCCATTCAAAATTCAAAATTTATCATTCAACATTAAGTATAACTGACTGTTCCCAATTACCTTACAGCCTATTAAACAATTATGTTATTTAAACGACTGAAATCACTCCCCCTCTTTTTCGCACTATTCTTCTTATTTAGTACGATTGGTAAGGCAGCCAATGAAGTACAACGAACTAGTAGTGATACCACTTGTTTGGCTTTGTTTAGCTTCCTGCCTACTGATGATAATACCGTAGAGTTTTTTAATCTCTCATTAGGTGCGTATCAGGATACAGAATGGAACATGGGAGACGGAACCAGTTATACAAATCCTTCCTTTCCTTTCGTACATCAATATGAATCCCCAAATCTATATGAAGTTTGTTTAGTCATTCGAGACTCCCTTTCTTGTTCTTCTGAGTTATGCTTACCCGTTTTTTCCATTTCAGAAAATATTTGCGATTACGCAGATTGTGTGCTACCAGGAGATACCAATAAAGATGGGCAGATCAATATTTTTGATGCCTTATCTATTGGATTGGGATTTAACTTAGAGGGAGTGGTCAGACCTAATGCCTCCATAGAGGCGGTTTTTCAAGCAGCCGTAGATTGGCTATATTCTTTGTTTGACGGACTCGATTCTAAACATGCTGATTGTGACGGCAACGGAATCATTGACGCAAATGATTTTCTAGCGATTGATACAAACTATCAAAGAGTAGAAAAAAATGATTCTTTATTAATAGATGCCGAAAAGCCGATAGTTACCCTATCCTTCGAGGCGGACACCCTTATTATGGAAGGGGTAGTTGGCAATGCGGTAACGATTCCTGCTACGCTTTCCATCGGATCAGAAGACCAACCTTTAGAAGATTTTTATGGAATAGCTCTATCTTTTGATTATAAAAAATCCCAAGTCCAAGATATACAAACGCAGCTATTACCAAGTGCGCCTTTTTCTACCTCTACTTCCTTCCAAGCGGATAAAATTTATAAAGAAGAACAATATGGTGTCGTCCTTTCTAACACCAAACAAATAGGGAAAAACTTTTTTGGTCCCGTAGCAGAGGTTGGCTTTGTTATTATTGAGGATTTAATTGAAGCACGAACCATCAATATTGATGTAGGAATAAACGATATAAAAGTTATTAATTCGGAAGGGAAAGAACTACAAGTGAGTATGCCGAGCGATTCTGTACATCTAACGATACTACCCATTGAAAGTCGATCTGTAACTACCAATACAAATGAGCAACTAGCAGCCAATATCTCTATAACCCCCAATCCAACGTCCAACTACCTACAAATAGCCTTAGATGGATCTGTACAAAATGAAGGTGGACAATTGATTATTTATAATAGCCTTGGTGAGCAGGTGCTACTTGAAAAGAAGGTCCGAGATAATACTACCTTAGAAATTTCTAATTTACCGAGGGGTATTTATTGGATAGAATTAACTTTTGCGGAAGGACGAGTAAGTAAGGAGATTGTGAAGAACTAGGCGTTTTGGTATTATGGCATTTTGGCGTTTTGGCACCACAAATGCCACAACACCAAAATGCCACAAAGCCAATCTACAACTGATCGTAAGGAATAGTGTAGACATCTGTATTATCTGCTCTACCCGATTTCAACCCGTTCATAAACCAACGCATCCGTTGTTCAGAAGTACCGTGTGTAAAAGAATCGGGAACTACATAGCCTCTTGATTGTTTCTGAATACGATCATCACCTACCGAAGCCGCAGAAGCAATTGCTTCCTCAATATCTCCTTCTTCCAACATCCCTCTTCCCGTCTCTTCCAAACTCATTTTCTCCATATGATGCGTCCATACCCCTGCCAAATAATCGGCATGTAATTCTAATCGTACAGAAAGGGCATTGGCCTCCGCTTTGCTCGAACGATTTTTTTGTTGCTGTATTTTAGTAGTCAATCCTAACTGATGTTGAACGTGGTGTCCCACTTCATGCGCTACAATATAGGCCATTGCAAAATCACCTGCTGCTCTAAATTTATTTTTCATTTCTTGATAAAAACTCAAGTCAATATAAATATCTTCGTCCGCAGGGCAGTAAAATGGACCAGTAGCAGAGTGTGCCTGTCCACAGGCAGAAACCGTTCTGCCAGAAAATAAGACCATCGTAGGCTCTTCGTAAGATCGTCCTAATTGTTCTCTAAATAATTTATGCCAAACGTCTTCTGTTTCTTTCAAGGTAACTTTCACTACTTTCGATAATGCCGCTTCCTCTTGTGTTTGAGGCTGATACGGTCCGTCGCTTCCTGCTTGTGTTTGAGTAGGGGTTTGTTGAGAGGCTTGTTGTAAAACAGCCAAGGGATTCCCACCTAATAAGAGGGCTAATAAGGCCATAATAATAGCTCCAATACCAATACCCCCTCCGACACTAACGGAACGCCCTCGTCGGTCATCTACATTTTGACTTTCTTCTTGATTTTGCCAACGCATGATTGTTGAATTTAATTGATGTAGTTAGATTGTTTCACTAAAAACTGCGAACTACTAAAATTTTAAATAAAGTATACTCGGAACGGGGTAAAAAGTGCTTTTCCAATACTAGTACTGTTTATAGGTTTAATTGTTGAACTGTTTATCCAAGTAAGTGGGTGGACAAAAGTAATTTTACTTTAATTTTTTTTGATTATTGATTACTAATTATTGATTATTAGCTAATTACACGTTTTGATTACGCTTAGAAAATAATTAATAATCAGAAATTAATAATGTCCTTCCACGTATAGCTGATAAACGAATAAACAGTTAAACAAATAAACCACTAGTTCACTTTCACAGTTTTATCCCGCTCACAGTATATATCCCAAATATAAGAATTTAGGAAGGTGTTCTTCTAATTTAAAGACGATGGAGCTTTAGGAAAGTATCACTTCAACAATTGCTGTGCTCGAACTGCTGCGCCAATAATCCCTGCTTCATTCAAAAGTTTTGCGGTTTTAACGGGCGTTTTTATCTGAATAGCGTCTTTAAATTTCTCAAATTTCTTACTAGCTCCTCCACCTAATATAAACAAATCAGGATTAAAGATAAATTGTAAATGCCCCAAATAGTCTTCTAGGCGATTCCCCCAATCTCTCCAATCCAATTCTTCTTCTTTTCTAGCAGAATTGGAAGCATAGCGTTCTGCTACTTTCGTATGCCCTTTCAGATAGATATGCCCAAATTCCGTATTCGTTAACAATTTACCATCAAGAAAGATAGCAGATCCTAAGCCCGTACCAATGGTAATCAAAATGACGGTACCTTCCACCTCCTTGCCTTCCCCAAAACTTATTTCTGCCATACCTGCTGCATCTGCATCATTCAATACGACTACTTTATTACCCGTTGCCTTCGCTAAGAGTTTTTCCACATTGGTATCTATCCAATCTTTGTGAATATTAGAAGCTGTAGTGGACACTCCTTTTTTAATAACCGCCGGAAAACCCACGCCTATTTTTCCTTTCCATTTAAAATGTTTTACAATCTCTTTGAAGGTTTTAGCAACATTCTCAGGAGTAGAGGGCTGTGGTGTCTCTAACCGAAATCTTTCGGTGGTCATCACTCCTTTATTTATATCTACTAAGGCCCCTTTTATACCAGTCCCTCCAATATCCACACCAAGTACAATATTATCTTTCATAGAGTTTTGAATCTGCTGTTTTTGTAGGGTTAAAAAAGATTTGTAAAGGTAAAAATAATTGGAGAAGGTTGTGGGTGGGATGCGGGTGGGGGGGCGTGTTGCTTGTTGCCATTACGCAAGGATGATGTGTCTCGCCAGCCGAATACCAAATCGTTGCATTCTTCCTCCAACGCAGCCACAGAGGGCGGGCGGGCGTGGCTCGTCAGTTTCCAGCGGGCCGCCAACGGCCTACATTGTCTGTTCGGGTAGATTAAGGCAGCCAGGCAGGGAGACAGGGAGGCGAGCGTGCGGATATTTTCGGCGAAGCGCAGAACAACCGTCTACCGCAACGAGAGTGCTCTTCTCCATGCGCCAGTCGAAGGAGGCGGGGGGGGGCGGTCAAACAAACACGCATATGTACAAGACGCAACAAAGCCCCCTAG
>CALJIQ010000484.1 GCA_937973995.1 uncultured Saprospiraceae bacterium | reverse complement strand
GGCAGCTTTGCAGAATCGTCTCCCCCAAATCCCCCCTGTTGCGAGGCGCCGTAGGCGTCGAGCAAAGAATAAGAAAATTTAGATTACACTGTGCTCAACTTCAGCTTCAAAAATATAATAGGGATAATTGAGGTTGAAGTTGAGTTAGAAATTGAAGTTATTTTAATCAGTCCGTAATGCCTTAATAGGATCTTGTTTAGCAGCTTTCTGGGCAGGTAATAAACCAAAAACCAAACCGACCGAAGCAGCTACAAAAAATGAAAGAAGCACCGACCAAGTAGAAACAATCGTTGGAATATCTGCATAAGAAGCAATCGCTTGAGCAGCAACAATTCCTAAGATGACGCCAATCAATCCTCCAATAAGGCTAATAAAGATGGCTTCGAATAAAAATTGTAAAACAATATCATTCTCCGTTGCGCCCAAAGACCGTCGGATACCAATTTCTTTAATCCGTTCTAACACAGAGGCAAGCATGATATTCATAATACCAATCCCTCCCACCAATAAAGAAATACCCGCAATTACGGCTAAAACGAAATTGAACGTATCTTGGGTTTTTTGCTGCTGTTGGAGTAATAGTTCTGGAACTTCCACTTCAAAATCCAATTGACCTCTATGCCGTCGCTTGAGCATACGGGCAGCTATATCTGCGGTGGCTTGCAATTGTTTATGGTCATCCACTCGCAAGACCACTCGATCCAATTGATGGTAATTAGAAGAGGCCCCTGTACTTCTATTTCTACGGCTCGCTATATCTTTTTTATTGACCAACGCTCGGTTTTGAAAACGCAATAAAGCGGTAGAAATAGGCACGTAAATATCTGAATTATAATCTCTTATGCCGAGATTGCTAAGACTTTCTTTAGTCGTAATTCGCTTGTCTAATACGCCGATGATGGTTAACCAGACATTCCCACATTTAATTTTTTCTCCTATTACCTTTCCTTCACTAAAAAATTTCTTCTCAATATTTTTTCCTATAATACACACGGGTTTTCCAACTTCCAAATGCATGGGATGAAAAGCATTTCCTTTCTCCACTACCAGATTGCTTAACTCAAAAAAAGTATTGGTGACGCCAATGCACCGCCCTTTCTGATGTTTGCTACCTCTAACTATATTGAGTGGTAATATAATCTCTGGACTTACGGCTTCTACGGTTGGAATAAGGTCTTCTAACACCGCCACATCTCTGACCGTTAGACCAGGAGACCAAGCTTTTTTTTCTTTATTTTGACTGTTACCTCCCGATTGATTGGAGGCCTCCTCTTCTGTTCCATTGTTGGAGGATTGGACACTTTTAATTACGATATTATTCGTGCCAATGAGCTTCATTTGATCCAAGATGGACTGCTTTGCCCCTGTACCAATGGCAAGCATAGCGATCACTGCGCCCACACCGAAAATAATGCCTAAGGCTGTTAGGATGGCTCGTAATTGGTTGGCCATTACTCCTTCTAAGGCCAGTCTGAAATTGAATAGGGTTCTTTTCATGTTTTTGGTGGTTGGTGAATGGGGAATAAGTGATTGGTTTTTCAAGCACTAGTTTGTATCAGCAAACGAGTCATTAATTAAAAATAATAATGCCACCACCACCACCTTCTCCTTGTACGGGGACCTCTTCTTTTATTTGTTTGCGTTGTTCCTTTAGTTTCGCCAAGCTAGCTTTCTTACGTGCTTCTTGTTTCTCCATTATTTCTTTTTTTACCGCTCCGTCTAGGTATTGGAAGGAGAAATCTTTGTTGTTTTCAGGTACCGATAAATAGATTTCATCTTGTTCCGCTAGTCCGTAATCAATTACGATTTCATTATTGTTGCTAGGACCTATTACAACCTCTTGTTTGACGATTTTTCCATTGGCTGATTTATACACAAAAGGAATACTATCATTGTGCAGGGCTTCTATTGGAATGCCAATGGTTTCTTGCAATACATCTGTTACGATTTCATTACTGGTGGTCATGGCAGGTCGTAGGAAGGAATCAATTTTTGCCAATTCGATATTTACCTCAAAAACTTTTGCGTCGTATTCTTTTAGTTCTTCCCCAATATTCGCCACATTCACCACGGTTCCTTCATATTCATAATCTGGGAAGGCATCAATTTTTATTTTTACTTCTTGCCCTTTTTTAACCCGACTTACATCTATTTCATTGACATAGGTTTTGGATAACATTTCTGTTAGATCGGGTAATTCTGCGACGGTTGGGTCCCAAGGTTGAATACGAGACCCAGAAGTGATTTTGCCATTCCATCCTCTAGAATAAATAATCATTCCCGCCTTTGGAGCAGAAATGGTAAATTCTTTGGATAGCTTATCAAGGCGATTGAGTTTGGATTGGTTTTGCTTTAACTCTGCATTGATCTCCGCAATTTTTGCCATTGCTTTGTCGGACTCCAATTGGTATTTTGATTTTAATTGCCGAAGATCTCTAGCTAATTTTTTTAAATCGATCTGCTTTTGCTGCTTGACTGCTTCGGGTTCATATTTATTTTGTTCAATTTCGAGAAGTTTTTCGTCCTTAGAAAAGGAAATATTAATCATTTCATCTCTCAGACCTCTTAAAGTAATAGCCGTATCTATCTTTGCTTGGTCCAATTGGGTCATTATTTTATCTATCTCTGTTTGCGCATCTCCCATCTTGTTAGCAACCTCTGTTCGGTCTAGGGTCGCTACAAAATCCCCTTCTTTTACCATCGTCCCTTCAGGTACTAAGTTTTGTATAGTCGTTTCATAAATTCGGTTCGTTCTCATCCCCGACGGAGCTTCAATCTTCACCGACCGTTTCGCTTTTAATTCACCAGTAGCATCTACTTTGATGACAAATTCCTTTTTTTCAATTTGCAAGGTAACTTCATCAATTTGTTCCTCACTGGCAGTTTGTTGATAAAAATAATAGGAAATACCTGCCACGGCTACTAAAAATATGGGTAACAGGAGTTTTTGGATGGACATAACGGATGTCTTTAAAGGGTGATTAAATTGTAATCATTGTAGGATATATTGTAATGGGATTGATATACTTGTTAAGGTTGAAGAGTTGACTAATTATTGATTATTAATTATTTCTCTACCGTACACTTTTCGTAAACCCGTCACTTGGCATCCCATCCCTTCGGGTTCAGAAGCTTACACTTCTTCATGCTACGTGACGGAATATGGTCTTTTGGGGGCAGAAATATTCCAGTTTGCTGTGGCAAACTGGAACATTTCTGCCCCCAAACCCCTTAGTCCCGCCGCCGAAAGGCGGCGATTTCAGAAGTGTACGGTAGCAAATTAATTATTCTCTAGACGCTTGCATCACGCTAATAATCAGTAATTAATAATCAATCAACTATTTTAGAAAAAGTCCAGTTCTTAGTCTTAAGCAGTATAAATAGTACTTAAAATTCCGAAGATAATAAAGTAGGTTTAGGGGAGTAAATATCTATGTTTCATTAACAGTTGATTAACGTCCATCAAGCATACTTATTTGAGTATGAGTGAATTTTAATTCTTGAAAAGTAATATTCAATGGTGAATGGTAATTGAACTCAATGAAGTAAAACTATTAAATAGAAATCCTGTTTAGGTATAGTCTATTCACCAATTACTAATCATCAATTACCAAATAGGATGATTTTTCAATCAAGAATGGTGTAAAGTGTAACCCCAATAGCATCCTATACGTATTAGAGAAAAAGTATTATTCTTAGTAAAACTTGATTTATTGCTACTTTTTTTAGCAACTTATGAGGAAATTGCATGTTGCTATCCATTTTTCTCAAAAACCGTTGAAGATATTCTATCCATTGGTTTACCTACTATCATCTAAGTTTTACACTACCTATTTCTTATCTAAGGGCATCTTTCACTGAATTATATTCTTTTAGGCGAAGGTGGATTTTATTGCGAATCCATGAGTTTTGTCTATGTAAAAAGCAGGTAATTGGAAGTATTTAGTATTGACAAAATACTAACTGCCGTGACTTTACCTTCAACTGATTATTTCAATAGGTGGTCAACCTATTGAAAAAAGTAATCATTTGAACGTTGCGGAATTTATTTTTTTTGTCATTCCATAATTTACCATCCTGCCAAATCAACTTCAATGAAATACTTTGACCCTAGATGGTTAACCTTACTTGTGGTAAGCCTATTTTTATCAGTTTCTTTTGTCCATGCGGATACAAGTGGTCATTTTAGTAGTTCTTTCCAAACCCCAATAGACACTTCCACTACGGGCATAGACATCAACCTCGATTATAGTGGATGCGCGGATAACTTTACGGTGACGGCAACTGCTATAGTAACTGCGGAGGATGCTATTTTGCCTTTAAATTTTGTCTGGTCGAATGGTGATTCTTCTGCTACGACCAACCCCTTAGCAGTAGGAGAATATTTTGTTACGGTAACCGATTCTTTAGGGAGAAGTTTTGAGGATAGGGTGCTAGTTTCTGAACTAACTTCCATAACTGTTGCAAAGACTATTGGAGAGGCTACCTGCCAAGGAAGTTCCAATGGAAGTTTGTCTGTTAGCATCAGTGGTGGCACGCCTGCATATGATTTGAGTTGGAGTACAGGCGCAGATTCTACCAACTTGTCCTTCCTTAATCCAGGGCGATATTTTTTAACAATAACGGATGCGAGTGGCTGTTCTATTATTGATACGACCGTGATTGGTCAAACCAATGAATTGTCTGTAAGTATTACAGAACAATTACCCGCTTCGGGTCCAGATATAGCCAATGGTGCAGCTACTGCTCAAGCAATCGGAGGGGTTCCTCCTTATATTTATATATGGGATAATAGTATTGTTGGCGCAAATAATTTAAACTTAGCTCCAGGAACGCATAGCGTTACGGTGACAGACAGTATAGGTTGTGTCGCATCGACTCCTTTCACTTCCATTTTTTCGGAACTCTTAGTAGAAATAGCTTCCAAACGAGACGAGAGATGTTTAAATGCCAATGACGGTTTGGCAACTGTAACGACTTCGGATGGATTGGCACCTTATAGCTATTTATGGAGTAATGGAGATACCTCTTCTACGGCAAGGGGATTAGCAGCTGGCACTTATGAAGTAACGGTAACAGATGCAGAAGGAAAAGTAGGAGAGACCTCTGTTAATATAGTTGGAGCTAGCCCCATTTTTTTTAATGCAGTGATCACGCCTCCTGCATGTGGCAATCGCTCGGACGGGCGGGTTAGGATGGCAGCAACTGGTGGAAAAGAACCTTACTTATATGATATCGGTATTGGTATCACTCCTGTAGGTATTATTGGTGGGGTGAGTCCAGGGGTAAAAAGATATAGAGTCTTTTCATCGGATGGATGTACCGCAGATACGGTTTTTACGATAGAGTCACTTTCTCCAGCGCTTCCCATACCTGAGTTTCAAGCTTTTGTGACGGGTTCTTCTGTTTCGATTGCCAATACCTCTCGAAATGAACCTACGGAGTATTTATGGGAATTTGGAGATAGTACCACTTCTACTTTAGAAAGCCCAATACATTCCTACCAAGACACAGGTACTTATGAGATTTGTCTAACTACTACCAATTTTTGTGGAGAGGCAACTACTTGTAGTTCGGTTATTATTTCTCCAGCCGAAGTTCCTGCGGTAAGCCTGACTTTAGGAAGAGATACTTCAAGTTTATCGGGTACCATAATTCAGGTGCCTATCAGCGCAGGTTTTTTGGAAAATGTAGCTAGTATCATTGGCAATTTCCGTTTAAGAGATAATATTTCCTCTTCCATTATAGGGATAACAGAAATCAATATACCCGGAGCTAATAGTTCTAATTTTACGATTCAGCCCGATGAGGTGACGATTCAATGGACGAATGCCGTATCACCAGGAATTACTTTTTCTGAAGGAGAACCTTTATTTGTAGTCTCTATCTTATTGGATGGACCACAAGGTTCTTGTACTGGTTTTGATGCAAATTCAGGAGTTATCGTTTCTACCTTTTTTGAAAACAGGATCGAACAAGCTCCACTAAATCTCATTCCAGCAGATCTTTGTATTGCCAGACGGATTACTATCAGAGGAGACATACAACGAGATATTAATGAAAGTACCGGCTTGGTACAAGTGGAAGTAGCAAGTAGTTTGGGAACCTCTACTGAACAAGGCATTGGTGAATTTGTAGCGGATAGCTTGCCGAGTGGCACTTCCTTTACTATTACCCCTTTTAAAGAAGATGAAATTAGAAAGGGCGTAACGACCATAGATTTGGTCCGCATACTCATGCATATTCTTTTAGAAAACCCCTTACCCACTCCTTATAAAATTATTGCCGCAGATGCAGATAATTCAAGAAGCGTCAATACCTTAGATTTAGTCTACCTGCAACAACTCATTCTAGAAAAAATAGATTCTTTCCCTAATAATTCTCCCTGGCGATTTGTTCCACAAGCCTATCAATTTATGAATCCAGAAAATCCTTTTGCAGAGGAGTTTCCTGAGTCCATTACTATTGATAGGGTAGAGGAGGATGTATTGAATGCGAATTTTGTATCCATTAAAGTGGGAGATGTAGTGATTACGGATGATGCGGATGGAGCCAACAAAATTTTGAATCCCTCGCAAATTTTAATTGAGGACCAACAATTTGATAAAGGAGAATTGTTGACAGTTCCTTTATCCATCAATCCTCAAGAAGGGGTGCTAGGTTTTCAGATGGAATTAAATTATGATCCAGCAGTTTTGGAATTAGTAGGAACTACTTCCTCTAACTATCTGCATCTCCATGACCAGAATATAGGGACAAAACATATTCAAGATGGCTTATTAAAAATCGTTTGGTTAAACACCGGGGCTATTCCAATTATACCAGTTAAAGAAGGACATTTTCAATTGACATTTAAGGCAAAAGCTAAAGGTGCGCTTGCAGACCAATTTTCATTTTCAAAAAAATCACTTCAACCTGAATTATATAAAAGAGGGGGGAGTACTATTGGTAGTCAGGCGCTACACTTGAAGTTCATTAAGGAGGAGCTTAACACAGAGATAGAGAAAGCACCTTTAGTTCATCAATCTATGTTGCAAGAGCAACTCTGTGATAGCTTGGGATTAGATCCTAGTTTATCGCTTTCCACTCCTGCTTGTTCAGGACAAGGATCTGGTTCCTTTATACTAGTAGCCGCAGGTGGAACCCCTCCTTATCAATATGATTTAAATGGAGGATTTTCAAGTACGGGGATTTATACGGGTTTATTCCCTGGGGCCTATGTATTGACTATCCAAGATTCTATGGGTTGTATGACAATAGATACTCTCACCATCCCTACTATAGATGCTACTCCTTCTTTTGTTAGTGTTTCCGATGGGGTGAATTTACAAATAACAGATGAGTCCGTAAATAATCCAACTACTTGGAGTTGGACGTTTGGAGACTCCTTAACTGCTGATATACAAAACCCAATTGTAAACCTTTCTGATATTCAAGATTCTTTAGAAATATGTTTGACTACTCAGAATGAGTGTGGAATGGGTACCTTTTGTCAAATATTACAAGTAAGTGTATTGGATACGATGACGATGGACACGATGACAATGGACACGATGACGATGGATACGATGACGATGGACACGATGACGATGGATACGATGACAATGGATACGATGACGATGGATACGATGACGATGGATACGATGACGATGGACACGATGACGACGGACACGATGACGATGGATACGATGACGATGGATACAACGACGACGGATACCGTAATAACTGCCGCCTTAGAAGTGATTTTGATTGGCACTAATCCTAATTGTAGGACTTCCAATGGCTCCATTGCTACTTCCGTTACAGGGGGCGTAAGTCCTTATTCTTTTAGTTGGAGCCATACGGATATAAATGCCTCTGTTGTATCTGATTTGGGTGGCGGCGGCTATTCCGTAACAGTCACAGATCAATTAGGAAATACGGCATTTGCTACCACCTCCTTGGAAGCAAGTGGGATGATTCAATTAGATGTAATTGCTTCTCAGTTTATAGGTAGTTGTGCAGGAGGTGATGTGGGAGCAGGTGGCTTGCAGTTGGTAGGGACTGGTGGAGTGGCACCTTATGTATTTATTTTAAATGGTGGATTTTCTTCTACTGGTAATTACGATAATTTATTTCCAGGAACTTATTTTCTTGAAATAAGAGATGCAACAGGATGCACTGTAAATGATACCATAGAAGTACCTACTATCTCTTTAGAACCCACTTTTACATTTACGCAAAATGGAGAAAGTATCTTATTTGAAGATATTTCGCAGAATACCGCTACTACTTGGTCATGGACTTTTGGAACCATAGCTACTTCGACGATGTCCGCTCAAACTTTAAATGTAGCAGGTATTTCTGGTCCTTTTGAAGTTTGTTTGACTACCACCAATACTTGTGGCTCTGGTACTAGCTGCCAAACATTAATACTTGGTGACGGTGGCACGACCACAGGCGGCGGCACGACCACAGGCGGTGGCACAACCACAGGCGGTGGCACAACCACAGGCGGTGGCACAACCACAGGAGGCGGAACAACCACAGGAGGTGGTGCTACTGATCCTTTAACGATAACTTTAACAACTAAAAATATAAGTTGTGTAGGAAGAGATGGTAGTATTACTGCTACTGTTCAGGGTGGACAATTGCCTTATACTTTTGCCTGGACCTTGCCAAGTATAGAAGGAAGTTCCGCAACAGGTTTAGGCTTAGGAGGATATACCGTTACGGTGACAGATGCGAATGGAAATACTAATTTTGCCACCGCCGTTTTAGAAGAAGAAGCGGTCCAATTAGATAGATCCGCCTCTCAAATTCTAGGTAGTTGTACAGAAGTAACCCAAGGGAATGGAAGCCTTCAATTAGTTGCAAGTGGAGGAACCCCTCCTTACACGTATAATTTTAGTAGTAGCATAACTACTTCTGGTACCTACTCCTTACTTTTTGCGGGTGTTTATACCTATAGCATTGAAGATGCAAATGGTTGTTCTGTAATGGATACGATCAGTATTCCTGCTTTGCCAGCAAGTGATGCAAGCTGTAGCACAGGAGGAGGTATGCCAGTTGATACCACGGGAGGAGGTATGCCAGTTGATACCACGGGAGGAGGTATGCCAGTTGATACCACAGGAGGAGGCATGCCAGTTGATACCACAGGAGGAGGTATGCCAGTTGATACCACAGGAGGAGGCATGCCAGTTGATACCACAGTGGGAGCAATTCTAGATCCAATTAGTTTAAGCATAGATAACTTAATCAAAGTAACTAGTGATACAGTAACTGTTCCAGTAAGAGCAGCATTGTTCCGAAATGTGTTATCCTATCAGCATAGTATCCAATTATCAGATACATTACAAGCCAAGATCATTGGAGTCAGTGATATGAATTTGGAAGGCTTATCAATGGCCAATTTCTTTCAAGTGAATGATTACTCTTTAACAACTGCTTGGTTTGATCCTACCGTGATGGGCATTTCGGTACCAGATGGAACGGTGTTATACAATATTACCATTGTAAAAAATAATTTAGCAGACGATTGTATTGAAATTAGCATCAATGGAAACCTGATTCCAATGCAAGTAATTATTACTAATAATCAATCCATACTCGAATCTTCTTTTGATGTAAATAATGGGAATATTTGTACGGGAGAAGCGGGTAGCTTATTTGGAAATATTACTAGAGAAACAGGAGAGGGAGTTCCTGATGTAACGGTAACGATGACCAATGGAGTAGGGCAAACGACCACTGCATTAGATGGATTCTATAGCAATGATAGTATTCCGTTAAGCTCTGATTTTGATATAGTTCCGAGTAAGAACATAGACCTGCTAGAAGATGTAACTACCTTTGATATTGTATTAATTAATAGACATATCTTAGATCTTCAACCCTTGGATTCCCCTTATAAATTGATTGCGGCGGATATCAATGCTTCTGGATCAATTACGGTATTCGATTTGGTGTTAATACAGCGAGTTATCTTGAGTCTAAATGATGAATTTACAGGTAATACTTCTTGGCGGTTTATTCCGTCAGACTATGTATTCCCTGATCCAACCAATCCATTTGCGGAACCTTTCCCTGAGATAAGAAGTATTGATGGTTTTGTTGGAAATTTCACCAATCAAGATTTCATCGGCGTTAAAGTAGGAGATGTTTCTTATAACGTATCAGGAGGTTCTCTACAACTCAGTGAGTCGAGATCGAAAAATGCTTTATCCTTAAACATCCAAGATCATCATTTTGCTAAAGGGGAGCAATTTGAAGTGCCATTGACATTTGAGAATTTGACGGATTTTTCTGGATTCCAATTAGAATTAAATTTTGATCCTACTCGCGTAGAATTACAAGGAGTAAAAGGGAATGCTGATTTTTCACTAAGCGATCATCATGTCAGCTATCAATTTATTAATAGTGGAAAGATCCTGTTCAGTTGGGTCACTCCTGAAGGAATACAGCAAACGACTCCTAAGGAATTGATGCTAACTTTTGCTGGCAAAGACAAAGGAAACTTAAATGGATTGCTATCCATCGGTAATCGTTTCTTAGAATCAGAGGCGTACACCCTTGATTTACAGAAAAGCGATATTGAGTTATCGGTAACAAATACGATGGCTATACCAATAGAGGAATTACAGGTATATCCTAATCCAACTAATGGTATTCTTACGATTACTATTCCTAAACAAATGGAGGTCGAAGAAATACAATTATTGACGCTTACGGGTCAATTGCTACTATCTCAGTCAACAGGAATAGTTGAAGAACAAATGCAGTTGGACTTGACCCAGCAGCCAGAAGGAACCTATTTATTGTTAGTGAAAGGAAAAGATCAGGTGAGAATGGAGAGAGTGGTTATTGCTAAGTAAGGATTGGTAAATAGTGATTGGTGACTGGAAATTAGTCCAGTTACCAATCACTAGTCACCAATCACCAACAATTAAAATTTATCTAAAATACGCTGCTTCATCTGCTTAAATTCCTCTTCGGTAATAATACCAGAATCTTTCAGCTCCGCCAGTTTTTTCAATTTCTCCACTATATCATCTGTCATTGAAGCTACTGTTGTTTTGTCCGTTTCTTTTTTTGCAGTAGTGGCTTTCTTTTTAGTCGTTTTCTTGGTTTCTTTTACCTCTTCCGTATCTGTTTTAGCAGACCCTGAAGGAACTACTTCATCTGCCTCAATATCTTCTACAATTACGAATTCGGGATTGCCACTAGTCTCTTGGTCCTCCTTCCACTCCTTGGCTACCGTTTTTCCTTTTTCAAATTTTTCCTTGTAATACTTTCTCAAACGATCAGGGTCAAAATCTAAGATCGTTCCTCCTGATTCAAAATGCTTTTTAAAAACTTCTCCTAAGGCAAAGGTAGAAGCACCTGCAAAAGCGGACACCGTTGCCCCTCCCAGCATAGACCCTAAACCGGGGATCAATTTCACCACACTACCAGCCCCTAATCGTGCTAAGGTAGTACTGGTCAAAGAAGTAACGACTGCCTTCCCTTGGGTTTCTTGAAAATCGACCTCATAAACTCGGCACATTTGGCGAATCATATCTAATTGTAAGGCACTGACCGCAAAAATATCAGCAATTAAGACAGGAATGAATCCAGCCCCCATGGACCAGATTACGTGGTTTCGGATAATATTATCCGCTTGTATCTCTTTATTGGATTTTTTATTAGCACTCATTTTATTACTGTTATGATTCTTTAGACAATTCCCGAAAAGTAAGATTTTATCCGTCCGATGACTACCGTCGTCGGATGGCAAAATCAGTTCATCCGACGACGGTAGTCATCGGACGAACTGATTTTCTAAGGAATATGTCAAAGAACCTCTTTTACAATGGTTTTTTTTAAAAGTCTTCTTAAGAAATGAATAATATGGCAATTGGGTACGTTATCAAAACGCAATAACCATTTAATAAGTTATTTAAAAATCGTGAATTCCTATCAATTGCCCTACTTTCATAGACTATCGTCAGATAAAATTAGATAAATGAGAGGTACCTTATTACTTATCTGCTTATTGTGGACTGGACAGATACTTTGCCAAAGTAAAATAACGGGTATTGTAACGAATCTACAACAAGAAGCCCTTCCTTTTGTGAATATTTTGGTTAATGGCAACAATAAGGAAGGCGTGACTACAGATATTGAAGGTCGTTTTGAAATTAAAAATGCGTCGCCCATTGATTCCCTACTTTTTAGCTATGTGGGGTATGAAACACTTATTAAAAAAGGCCCTTTCCCATCTCCCCTACGCATCCAATTACAACCCACCGCTTATGATATAGCAACCGTTGAAATAATTGCAGGAGAAAATCCAGCCCATAGAATTATTAGACAAGTGGTTGCCAATAGAAAGAGGAATGACCACGAAAAAATGCCAGCCTATGAATGTACGACCTACAACAAAATGAACATGGGCTTTATCCCAAGAACGGCAGAATTAGATAGTGTATTTGCACAACAAGATACTTCTAAGGAACGGATACAAAAAGCCTATGCGGAACTAAAAAAAATACATCGTACGTTCGAACAACAAGATATGATGTTGATAGAGTCCGTCAGCAAGCGAAAATTCAAATACCCCAAAGATGTGCAAGAAGAAATTTTGCATAATCGGGTATCAGGTTTTAAAGAATTGCCACTTGCTACCTTAGCCACCGATGCACAGCCTTTTTCTTTTTACGAAGAGCAAATATTTATACTTGATAAAGCCTATCTCAATCCAATTAGTAAAGGAAGTACGAGGAAGTATTTCTTCCAAATACAAGATACCTTATATCAAGAGCAAGACAGCATTTATATCATTTCTTTTCAACCCAAAAAAGGGAAAAATTTTGAAGGATTAAAAGGCGTACTCTACCTGCACACAAATCAGTATGCCATTAAAAACGTGATTGCAGAACCCTATGAAAAAGGCATCATTAATTTCAAGATTGAGCAACAGTATCAATGGGTGCAAGCGGAACATTGGTTTCCCGAACAACTCAATTTTGAATTGCATTGGGAACAAATGGCAAACAACCATATGGCATTTGTGGGGAAGGGAATAACCTATATTTCCGACATTAACTTACATCCGAATTTCTCCAAAAAAACCTTCCGAAAAGCAGAAGGAATTATTTTTGATCAGACTGCCTTTTCAACGGTTGACTCTACTTGGAAATATTACCGAATCGATTCACTAACAGTAAAAGATAAACGGACCTATGCCATGTTGGATAGCATCGGTACCTCTTTAAAATTGGATAAAAGAGTTCGACAACTAGCCGCATTAGGAGAAGGAAGACTGCCACTAGGAATCGTAGATTGGGTATGGCGAAACTCCATTGGTTTTAATCGCTATGAAAAAGTTCGCTTAGGCGTAGGACTATCTACTAACGAAACCTTGTCTGATCATTTTGAGCTAGGTGGTTATTATGCCTACGGTTTTGGAGATAAAGCATGGAAATATGGTGCAAAAGCATCCATCTTCTTTGATGAATATGAGCATCATAGCTTGGAATTGGCATATCGCCAAGATATAGCAGTGCCAGCATTGCTAGATTACCAACTGAGTAACAACATACTAACGGCTCAATTATTCTCTGAATTCATTGACCAATGGGAGTATAAAGGAGCTACTTTTAACAGTCGCCCCATCAAATACCTGAGCACGAGTTTGTCTATTGGGCAGCATCAAATTCAGCCCACCTACGACTATGTCTTTGGAGAAGCAGATCGAACCAGCGACCCATTACAGGTATTCACGGAACTCGGGGTAGGTTTGCGCTATGCCTTCAATGAAAAATTCAGTCGTTTTTTAGGCTACAATATTTTTGAAACGACCCGTTTTCCTGTAGTTGAAATAAATGTAACAAAAGGCTTGGATAACCTTTGGAATGGCCAATATGATTATACCAAACTCTTGTTCTCCCTAGAACACAGTTTTCCAACCCGTCTTTTTGGAGAGACCCATTATCGGATAGAAGTCGGAACCATCAATCAACCCCTTCCATTCAATAGGCTTTTTGCAGCCCCTGCCTTCGGCAATAATCTGAGCGTTCAATTATTATCCAATTCCTTTCGTACGATGGAGGCCTATGAATTTGTATCGGACCAATTTATCCATTTTTATTTTCGGCAGGACTTTGGAAGTTTACTCATAAAAGCCAAACGCTTTCAACCCAAGATTGCCTTGGAGCATAATCTAGCCTTTGGTACTCTTCAGCGACCTGACTTACATCAAGGAATTGAGATTAAAAGGTTAGAAAAGGGCTTTTTTGAGGCAGGCTTGATTATTAATGATCTCCTTCGATTCAACTATTTGGACCTATTTTATTTGGGGGTTGGGGTGAGTGGTTTTTATCGGTATGGTCCATATTCGTTTGATAGTTTTAAGGAGAATAAGCGGGTGCAGGTGACGGTGACTACTAGTTTTTGAGATTTTGAATATATACCTATAATTTTATTTCCCGCAAAGGCACGCTAAGGTTTCGCAAAGGCACGCAAAGCTAGAACAAGTCTTACTTTGCGCTCCTTAGCGAAACCTTGGGGAAACTTTGCGGAAATAATCCACTAATTGCTTGTTTTTCCCTACCATTCTCATAAACTTTTACCCAAACTAATCGTACCAAAAATTTGGTTACACCCTTATTTTAAAACCCTGTATAATGTTCTACTTCGACAAAAAAATATTTTTCAAATACTTTTTTCTTATCTTAGCCCTCCTTGCTATTGTCTTTAATATAGCCATGATTTTCTTCGATTATGAGCTGATGCAGTTTGATATTCCAGGGTCTATCATCACTTCTGCGCTCTTAGCCAATTTGATTATGCTACTGCGTAATGCTCCTAAAGAGAGTTAAATAGGTATTTATTAAATTCTTACAGAAACAAATTAACCCATGGCAAAACAACCGAAAAAAAAGAAAGGAAGCTCAAAAAAAGTTCGATCAGAAAAACAGACTAAACCTACCTCCGCTCAACCTTCCTTCTTTAAAAAATACTGGCAGGAAAAATCCTCCGTATTCAAATTCATCGCAGGATTTGCTATCTGCATCATCGTCTTTTATGCCTTGTATTATTCCATCTTTTTTCAAGATTATCTAAAAGACCCCATCTTGCAAGTTCAGACGGCAGCAGGCGCGGCATTATTAAATATATTTGGCTCTTCGGTGACTGCTATGGGGGATGTCATATCGGGGGCGGGTACGTCTGTGAAGGTGGCAGGTGGTTGTGATGGAATTGAAGCGACTGCTTTATTATTAGCTGCTATTTTGGTATTCCCCTTGCCTTTTAAGTACAAGTGGCCAGGCTTATTGGCAGGTGTAGTGGTTTTGGGTATTTTAAATGTGATTAGAATAGCGGGTTTATACTTAGTAAAAGTGCACTGGCCCAGTGCTTTTGACTTTATGCACATCCAAGGTGGCTTATATTTGTTCTCTTTCGTTACAATTTTATTGATGATTATTTGGGCAAATTGGGCGTTGAATGGGTATAAACAGGACCTTGCTACCGCTTCCTAATATAGTTCCACCTCCAATTTTGAATTATGAATATTAAGCGTATTCTTTTGCGGTACTTTCTACCAATGATTGTTTGTTTTTTCTTACTGTCTTTTATAAGCCTGATACCAGCCGTACAACATTCCTATTATGGTCTCTTTGAAAAGATAGCACTCCATGCGGCAGAGACGAGTAATGCTGATATTTATTTTAAAACAAGAAAAGGAACAGAGGAAGCACCCAATCATCCAGATAAAGTCACCCTATTATTCAATACAAAAGCATATTTACAGACAATTATAGACCGCTCTAAAGCTACTGGACAACAAGGCGTGTATGATTATAAAGGCGTCGTTATCTCCATTTCAGAATACTTTATCACACCGCTTATCTTCTTTTTTTCTTTATTAATGGTAACTCCAGGAAAGCTCACTAGAAAATTGTTGAATCTATTGTTAGGTGGTTTATTGATTATAGGATTTGCTTATTTAACGGTCCGATTTAGAGTGAATTTTGGAATTGCCGAAGCTGGCTTACCTGGTATGAGTTTTGGACCTAGAGAATTTAAAGCCTATAAATTGCTTTCTTTTGCTCTTAGTTCTGTCACTACCATCACGGTCGTCTTATTGCTTTGGGGCTTGCTTGCTTTTAGGAAAAGTGAGTTGAGGAAGGCGTTTAATTGGGAAGTAAATGAATAATGAATGGAGTTAAGTAGTGTGACATTATTAATTATTTTCCAGACGCTACTGAATACGCCTAATTAGCTAATAATCAGTAATTAATAATCAATCAACTGAAAAGCAAAGTTGTTAACTTATTTTTGTCAGACTACTTATTTTGATATAAACTAACAAACGACGTTCCCTTTGGAGGAACGTCGTTCGTTAGTTTATCCTT
>CALJIQ010000483.1 GCA_937973995.1 uncultured Saprospiraceae bacterium | reverse complement strand
AGTAGTGTGACATTATTAATTATTGATTATTAATTATTTTCCAGACGCTACTGAACACGCCTAATTAGCTAATAATCAGTAATTAATAATCAATCAACTGAAAAGCAAAGTTGTTAACTTATTTTTGTCAGACTACTTATTGACTAGTAACTATCCAACTGGTTACCAGTTACCAGTTACCAATTACCAGCTACTAATCACCAAAAGATTTATTACATTTGTAGTATGTCGATCGAAGAACTTTACCAGCTATATCAACAACATCCTTCCGTTTCAACGGATAGTCGAAAAATCACCCAAAATTGTCTTTTTTTTGCTTTAAAAGGAGATAATTTTGATGGGAATCAATATGCTCCGCAAGCAATTGAAAAGGGAGCTGCGTATGCCATTATTGATGATTCCTCCTTCGCAGAAGGACATCGCTATATTGTAGTCGAAGATGTACTGAAAACCCTTCAGCAATTAGCGCACCACCACCGATTGCAGTTTGAAATTCCCATTATTGCTATCACGGGGACCAATGGAAAAACCACGACAAAAGAATTGGTAAGTTGTGTGATGGCTAGCCACTACCCTACTCATTTTACGAAAGGTAATTTTAATAATCATATTGGTGTACCACTCACCCTATTGGCGATGCCTGCAAATACAGAAGTAGCCATTATTGAAATGGGAGCAAACCATGTTGGAGAGATCGAACTTTTATGCAAAATAGTTGCACCAACGCATGGTATTATTACCAATGTAGGCAACGCTCATTTGGAAGGCTTCGGAAGTTTTGAAGGCGTCATGTTAGCAAAAGGAGAGTTGTATCGCTACTTAGAAAAGAATAGAGGAGTCGCTTTTTTAAATACAGATGAAGATCATTTATTGGAGATGTCGGGTTGGTCTTTACCTAAGATTTTTTATCATCGCAGCGAAGAACTCGACCCTACCCATCCTGGATTTGAATGTCAGTTGATTAATAGTGATCCATTTTTAACAGTAGGTTTTTTGAATAAACATGGAGAAACACTACTCATCAAAACGCAATTGATGGGGCTGTATAATTTCAATAATATTATGACGTCTATTGCGGTTGGTAAATATTTCAAAGTATCGCCTACCAAAATCCAAAAAGCAATTGAAGCATATATTCCTGCAAATAATCGGTCCCAATTAAAGAAAATTGGTACCAATACTTTTTTGTTAGATGCTTATAATGCCAATCCTAGTAGCATGGGAAAGGCATTGGAAAGTTTTGCGACCTATGAAGCAAAGAGGAAAATTGCCATTTTGGGAGACATGTTGGAGTTAGGCCCTTATAGTGTTACTGCCCACAGAGACATTTTATTTACAGCTAATAATCTGAGTATCGAAGTTATTACGGTTGGTAAAGAGTTTTTGAAAGTCGCCAATAACAATATGCAAACCTTTATCAATGTAGAGGCATTAAAGCAGTGGTTTGACAAACAGAATTTTGAGGATACTTTTTTTCTTTTAAAAGGATCTAGAGGAATAAAACTAGAGAAACTCTTGGATTCCTAAAAAGTAGCAGGCTAAGTATTCGACCTAATAAGCATAGTCTAGGATTAAATTAATTGAGTGTAAAACAGAACGGGGGCAAACGAGCAACTCATCAGATGACTTTGGAGTCATCAGATGAGACGTTCTCATTTCATCTGCTCACTCCAAAGTGAGCAGATGAATAAATTAGATGCCTCCAGATTGTTTTACACTCAAATTAATTATTATTTAATGAATTGCTTTGCATCAAACTGAAATAGTTGCCCTTGCTTCATCATAGAAGCTTCCGAACTTATCAAAAATTGTCCATCTTTATCGTACGCAATTCCTTCTATTTGAGCCTGAAATTCAAAGTTGACTCTATGATGTTTTCCTTTAAAAAAGGATTGATTCGGATAGTCCCAAAACAACCAAACGAAAGGCAAGAAAGATCCATGATGGTAATAGTAACCTGACAATGCCACCACCCCGTCTTCCTGATTAATAGCTGCCCCTGTTACATTTCCTATCACATCAAAACGATCTTTTAAAGTGGCCACATAATGACCCTTTGTTTTGGGTAAACTGTATAGACGAGACTGCTTATCTCTAAAGTTTTTTGAAAATAAATACAAACTATCCCCTACTACAATCATCGCTTCACAGTCATAATTATGGTCGTGGGTAGGTCCTGAGAAATCCGTCTGATCTGGATAGGAAAAAGTAAGGGTATCCACCTTTGTTACTTTACCTGTTTGGGCAATCTCTTTCTTCTCTACTTTAAAAATGCGTAAATCCTTTCGAGTTCCATGATTGTTTCCAAAGTCTCCAATATAGATATAGGATTCGTCCTGCGCCAACTCTTCCCAATCCTTATTATTCAAACCTGCTATATCAATTGTTTGGACTAAACTTCCGTCTTCTTTATTTACTTCAAATAAGGCCGCCTCATTTTTACTATCATTATGCGTCCATAGTGCATTATTCCACTTAATGATCCCTGAGCTTTCATCTACGACCGCTGGTAGGTCGAATAGGGTACGGATCGTTGTATCAATCGGAAACACTTGTACTGCTTTTGGTAGGTCTTGCTTATTGGTACGGCAACCCATACTTATTAGCATACCTACAATTAGCCCAACTGCTATAGTTTTCAAACTGTTCATTATGATTTAACTTTTGCGATTTTCAGTAAA
>CALJIQ010000482.1 GCA_937973995.1 uncultured Saprospiraceae bacterium | reverse complement strand
ATGGGTTGAATATCGCACATTCAACCCATTCTGGGTTGGGAAATATCCTCAATCTTATCCCTAGATTGCATCTAGGGCTATTCGTATTCAATCCCTTCGGGATTGTAGAGATCAAAAAGATGTGGGGTATCAATAGATTTTTGGAAATGCCAACTATCTTTAATCCCATAGATTTGATAAACTAGCAAGCGCAAGGCAAAAAATGATTCTAAATTGAGAATTGTTTTTTTGATACATAAAAAAGCCCTTTGGTATTTGACTTACCAAAGGGCTTTTCTGCTAGAGATGATGTCTATTAACAATAGAACAGTGAATCAATGAAACAATGGAATTTTACCTTCTAGCTACCAATTTATGAATAGCTTCCGCATACTGTTGATCCATCCGCTTCATATCCGTTTCGTATTGTCGTTGAACCTGTCTTAATATTTCTGGATTGACTCTAGAAACATCTAGATGATAATTTTCGATGATTCTTTTCAATCCAGTACTAGCTACTCTTTTTGGCTTTTCTTCCACTTTTCTGAGGATGCGATCGAAGATAGCAGGATCAGCCGTAGGCACGCTTTTGTCTTTTCGATTTTGATTTTTGGCAGCCTCTATTTGATTTTTGATTAAATCTAAAATGCTAACAGGCGCCTTTCCTTTTTGAACTCGCTTGTTGGAAATATTTTTGTCTAAATCGCCTAATTTGCCTTTTAATAAATCAAATACATTAGGGTCAGCTGTTTCTTCTCTTGGGTTCGCTTTATTCTTTTTTTGGACATCATCAATCGTTTTTAATATGATGTCTAGGATTTTTCCTCCTTTTGCCATTGTATTATATATTTAAAGTTTTATTGAAATGATTAATATGTAAAATTATAGTTTTTAAGACTTAAATATGGGGTATAAAGTAACATTTTCTGGCTGAGTAAGCAGTTTGTTGAAAGTTGCTTTTTTAAGCCAATCGTTTTACTTTGGTATCTCTGTCGAAGGTATCCCCTACCATATTTAAAAGTAGCAAACCTGGTTTTTTCCCCACCTCAATACTTCCTAGTTCTTGTTCGTATCCCAAGGCCTCTGCACCATTTAGGGTGGCCCATCGAAGTAAGGTCTCGAATGGTACATACGATTGATACTTCTGAATGGTTTTCATTTCTTCTAAAATAGATAGTTGCCAATTGGAGGTTAGACTATCTGTTCCGATGGTAACTTTGGCATTGGTATCCAGAAAGTGTTGGTAGTTGGGTAAGCGATTTTCGATGTATAAGTTGGCATTGGGGCAAGTGGCCCAATAGCAATTAGGATTCCATTGATGAGCTACTGCAATATCTGCTTTGGTACTCATCGTATTATGCACCAACAAAGTTTTACTTTTTGGATTCATATGTTCCAAGGCATAGTTAATCGAAGGTTGACCAGTAGCTCGAAAAGCATCAAGCGAAATATCAAAGTTTTTATAAAAGTCTAAAAAACCGCCTTCTTTCTTTTGAAAAAATAAATTCTCATCAAGGGTTTCTTGGTTGTGTAAACTGACCGTGCAATCATCAGGATTGGCTTGGTTAATTAATTGAAATAAATTTTTAGAAACGGAGTAGGGTGCATGTGGCACATAACTTTTTTTATTTCCATTTGTATTAGAATGTGCTTGATAGACTGCTTGGTATTCTTTATGAGTTTTTGTCGCCCAATCTTCTTGTAAAAAATCAAAGCACTCGATAAAGGTGTAATAGTTGATGTTACTTTTTGCTTTTTGGGGGGCTGTATCTGCTTTATTGGAAATATCTCCGACTGCCACTATTCCTTCCCGATACATCTCTTCATCCCCCGCTTGAATGGCTGCTATGATTTGTTCTTGCGGTATCTCTCGGAATTGTACCACATTAGAAATAAAAGGAATCAGAGAAGTACCAGTTGCTACCTTCCCTTTCATATGCGATAATTCTAAATGGCAGTGGGTATTAATAAAGCCCGGGATTAATACGCCTTGGTATATTTCTAGCTCTTCTTCCCTGAAATTTTTTCTAGCATCTATAGCTACTATTCTATCCTGTTCATCCATAATGACTACTCCATTAGGAATTGGGTTGCTAGAAATAGGATACAGAATATCTGCTGATATCTTTCGCATGTTTTTTAAAATTAGGATGAATGCTCAATGTTGTGTTAGCTCTAAATTTGCATGGATTAAAAATATCTTGATTTTTAATCCATGCAAATTGGTGATAACATAACTCATTCTTCACCGAAAATAAATTATGTTAGCTCGATTTTCAAGTCAAGTAATTTCTTAGAAACTAGTTGATTTGAAAATCAGAGCTAACACAATTTTGCCTTTGAGAACTTATAAATTAGCTCATAAATGTACTGAATATGAACAATTTGCAAAGAATAAATTAATTTTATTAATGTTTTTTTTGTTAATAGATAAGTTTTTGTACTTTCATCACTGAGACTATTTATAATGTATTGAGAAAGAGCCAATAATGACGTTTAAATGTCAGTTAAGGTCTCTTTTAAAACACATTAATAAACAAATATACCCGTTTCCAGTACAAACATTAACCAAACTCAATCTGACTATGATTACGCCAATCGTTTACGATGCGTTTACTGGAATTGGTATCTCAAAAAAGAAGGCGATAATAGGCTTCTTGTACCAATATTCAGAAGCGACTTGGATGGACGCTACTGCCATTCAAAAATCCGTTGAGTACGCAATTAAGGAAACTCCCTCTTTTGGTGGATTCATTATCACTGCTGAAGAGGAAGGAAAAATTGTTGCTGTATTGATTGTCAATAAGACCGGCATGGTGGGCTATATGCCTGAATACATTGCTGTCCAACAGGCAATTTTACCTACCTACAAAAAGACTTCCGTAACTCAAGATTTAATTACCAAAGCTGCTACGCTTACCAAAGGGGATATTGCCGTGGTGGTGAATAGCTTTGGTGTCAACACTATGGAATTACAAGATTTAAATACTTACGCTAGACAGGAAAAGGTAAACTTACTACGAAAAGTGCAGTAATCGAAGTTGGTTTATCCATTAAAAAAAGGATTCTTTGACAAATCACGTGGAACGATACAATCCGCGAATCAGATTGGCATCGAGCCAATCTGATTCGCACAAGGGTTTCTAAAGGGGCAACTGAGGCAATGCCTCAGTTGCCCCTTTAGAAACCCTTGTTTCCTGAAATGGACTCGATGTCCATTTCAGGAAAGGAATCACGGGATAGGTCAAAGAACCAAAAAAGGCTTATCACTATTGAAGTGATAAGCCTTTTTTTAATGGTAAATTCCAAGCATCAAATTCCAAATTCCAAGGTAACAAGAAAAGCTCGGCTTAGAATTTGAAATTTGAATATTTGGAATTTTATTCAAGTTGTTTTCAACTTGAATGTATTATTGTTTAACAATTTTTCTAGTAGCAACCACTCCTCCATTTTCGTAAATTTTCAGAATATATAGTCCACTATTCAATTGTTGAACATCTATATTTTCGTTGTAGCTTCCTACTGTTAAACGTTGCTTCATCACCATCATACCATTTACAGAATAAATGGTAAAGTAGGTATTTTCTTCATATACCGGATATGTGATCTGCAAGTTAGAGACAACAGGATTTGGAGCAACTTCCAATTCTTGATCGGGTATTGTTAAGACAATATCCGCTTCAAAAGTATCTTCATTTCTAGATTCACTAGGTTGAACAATACCGCTAGGTGGAGTTGATAATTCATGTAATTCTCCATATTCTGATTCTCCATTTTCGCAAATGGTTTTAATATGGTATTCGTAATCTTTTCCTGCTGGTGCAAAGATTCTTACTTTGGGTTTTCTCAATTTAGCAGTTGCTGCCCACCTAGTCTGTCCTTTAAATCGAATTTGTAATATATATTGTACTGCATTTTCTATTGGTGTCCAAGTGACAATTACTTTCCTTTTATTTTTTATTTCTACTTCAGGATCTGTCGGAGGATCACAACTTACTGCGGTCTCATCATCATCCATTGGATTGGAAGTATCGGTCGTATCCACTGGATTAGAAGTATCGGTCGTATCCATTGGATTGGAAGTGTCGGTCGTATCCATTGGATTAGTACATTGGTCTCCATCCGTAACTCGAATAACCGTTATGGCATTAGATAAACTAAAGCATCCTTGAATGTCGGCAACTTTAGCACGCGGGACGGCGCCTATTAGCGTGTCACTATAGCTCAAATGCCAGATTAAACAAGTTCCTCCCCCAGCTACTTCAAAGTCCACATCAGATGGTACATTAGGCAAACCAAGAATAGTCACTCCTGCGGAGTCTGTTACTACCCATTGAGAGTTAGTACCCGCTTGCCCACTTAAACTAATGGCATCTACTGGTAGATTATCTGGAATAGAATCGCCCACACAGAAGGTAAATGGTCCACCTGTAAGAGTGCCGCCAGCTACATTACAATCTACAGGATTAGTTGTGGTCGTATCCACAGGATTGGTTGTAGTCGTATCCACAGGATTAGTTGTAGTCGTATCCACAGGATTAGTTGTGGTCGTATCCACAGGATTAGTTGTGGTCGTATCCACAGGATTAGTTGTGGTCGTATCCACAGGATTGGTTGTGGTCGTATCCACAGGATTGGTTGTAGTCGTATCTACGGGATTAGTTGTAGTCGTATCCACAGGATTAGTTGTAGTCGTATCTACGGGATTAGTTGTAGTCGTATCCACAGGATTGGTCGTAGTCGTATCCACAGGATTAGTCGTGGTCGTATCCATAGGAGCATTACAACTGTTCCGAACGACTTCAATGGCATTAGATAAACTAAAGCACCCTTTTAAATCAGCTACTAAAGCATCTGGAACGGCTCCAATCAAAGTGTCTTTATAACTTAAATGCCAAATCAGACAAGTTCCAAGACCAGCCCCTTCAAAGTTTACATTTGCAGGATCATCAGGTAAGCCGAGAATGGTAGTACCTGCTGAATCGGTTACGACCCATTGTGAATTAGCTCCTGCATTACCAGTCAAACTAATAGCCCCTACTGCAATATTATCTGGAATAGAATCACCTACACAGAATTCAAAAGGACCACCCGTAAGAGTACCTCCAGCTACATTACAATCCACAGGATTAGTTGTGGTTGTATCCACAGGATTAGTTGTGGTTGTATCCACAGGATTAGTTGTGGTTGTATCCACAGGATTAGTTGTGGTTGTATCCACAGGA
>CALJIQ010000481.1 GCA_937973995.1 uncultured Saprospiraceae bacterium | reverse complement strand
AAACCAATAACCCATAAGTCGTGTGACATTATTAATTATTGATTATTAATTATTTTCCAGACGCTACTGAACACGCCTAATTAGCTAATAATCAGTAATTAATAATCAATCAACTGAAAAGCAAAGTTGTTAACTTATTTTTGTCAGACTACTTAATGGAGTATAGATGATATTTTTTTTGTTTGACTACAACCTTTACATCTGAGGTGACAAGGACCATTTTTCTTTTAGTGCTACTTAGCTATTATGGGAGGAATAATATGGGATGTTATTAAATTATTTCAATGGATTTTTTAGTAATACTTCAGGCGCTTTGAGATAGCAGGCACTTCAAAAGTCTATTGATACCCCATAAGTTTTTTGAAGGGATGCTGGTTAGGATTTTCAATCCGATACCACTAATCTTCTCGCCTCTGGCGAGTATTTCCAAAGCAAAATGAATTTTATTTCTCTATAAACGCTCGCCAGAGGCGAGTAATATAAAGGTTTCGCATTACAAATGCTCACCAGCAGCGGGTAATTTTACCAGCTCGATCTCTAAATAATAAACTTTATTCGGTTGACGGTTGACGGTCGTTTCACTTGACGATAGACGGTCAACGCCATACGATAAATTTTGGAATAAACACTAATACACTAAGTTGATGGTTTCAGAATGTTTCTGAAACCTAATATCGTACCAAGGAAAGACCTAGAAGATTGCATCTTCGGCTTGCGAATTAGCACCATTAGATCGATAGGAATTTTTTTTTCACAAAAAGTAGAAGCATATATAAGTATTTGAAGAAAGGCTAGTTTAATAGAAGCCGAAGATACAATCTTCTATGGGTTACTTTGATTGAATATTGGGTTTCAGTTGCAAACTGAAACCATCGGGTAATTTTACCAGCTCGATCTCTAAATAATACACTAAGTTGATGGTTTCAGAATGTTTCTGAAACCTAATATCGTACCAAGGAAAGACCCAGAAGATTGCATCTTCGACTTGCGAATTAGCACCATTAGATCGACAGGAATTTTTTTTTCACAAAAAGGAGAAGCATATATAAGTATTTGAAGAAAGGCTAGTTTAATAGAAGCCGAAGATACAATCTTCTATGGGTTACTTTGATTGAATATTGGGTTTCAGTTGCAAACTGAAACCATCGGGGTTCTTTTTTTTTCGATGAAAAAAAGAAAGTCAAAATCTAAATTCAACTTATCATAAATTGGTTGACTTACCACTAAGTATAGAGAAGAAAAATGGGAACATGAATGGTCTATTTTAGAATATTTAATTCAATGCCTTTATTGTGGTACTAAAAAATGGAAGCGGAAGAGGAATGCTCAGTATTGTTGTGATAGTTGTCGGGTGTTGGCTTCTAGGCAAAGGAAGAAGGTAAGTATTAATGAAAATGATCTAGAAAAAAATCCCTAATTAATTTTCTTAAATTCTAATTATAAAATGTTTGATTTTGTTGTTTAATTGTTTGTTTTTGATATAATTAAAAATTATTTGTTTTATGTTTTTTAATACCCTACATTTGAACCTTAAAAATTTAAAAATTTAAAAAACAAAACAAAACAAAACAAAACAAAACAAAATTATGAAAAAAGGAAATGTAGTTCGTATTAAAGGAAACGGAAGTAAGATGAAATGGACAGTTGAAGAGGTAGATAGCAATCAGGTTGTGTGTGTTAATGAGTCAGGAATTAAAAAAACATTTGATATTGAAATCTTAGAGTTAGTTCCGCCAAAACCACCATGGATTAGAAGATTTAGCTGACAATAAAATACTTACACCATAGCTTACACCAATAAAAAACGAGTCATGAAAATAATTCATAACTCGTTGATAATCAATGGTCGGGATGACAAGATTCGAACTTGCGACCCCACGCCCCCCAGGCGTGTGCGCTACCGGACTGCGCTACATCCCGTAATTAATTTTGAATGTTGAATGAAAGAATTTTGAATGTGTGTATCTCATTCAAAATTCAAAATTCATCATTCAAAATTATAAAACTACCACATCCGTGGATTACTAGCCAAATAAGTGGCGACCATGACCCGATATTGACCGTCCGTAAATTCGCATTTACAAACATCCGGGTAGTAGGACATGATATTGCCAACATGTGGCACATACCATTCGCCTTCATTGTCTCTATCTTGATTGGTGAAGCGGCAATTGGCTTCATCTACATATTCTTCTGGTTCATCTTCTAGAATATATGGGTCGGCGGGAGTATCGCAAATGAGGTCGCCTGTGGTTGCGCAATTACTGCTTTTGACGAATTCTTCTGTGCGATCTTCACCTTCTCCAAAAGTATAAGGCAGACCGAAGTAGCGACCTAACTCATGGGCAATGGCCATTTCATTGACGCAATCGCCTTTTGCCATGAGGATGCCGCCGCTTTCTAGATTGGCGATGCCGCCCAAAGCAGCCACTCCGCATAGTTCTTTTTCAAAATCAAATTCCGCTACCCAAAAGATATTGATCTTGCGAGCTTGGTGGTAGGTGACTTGTAGTTCGTCCCACTCATAGGTGGCAACGGTATCATATTGATAGTTGTCGATGATATTGGTCTCGCAGATTTTAAAAGAGGTACAGATGGGATCGAATAACTCATTGACTCGAGCCATCACTGCCGCAATGCTATCGGGTTCTACCCCCAGAGAGTCTCCTTCGTTTTTGACGATATGAACGACTACATTGAATTCCTTATTCAGGCAAGGTAGTTCGGATTTTTCTATTACTAAGGGTCGGTCTTCGTTTTGGGCGAAGGCGATGCTGCTCGTGAAAAGCAATAGGAATAGAAAGGGGTATATTTTTGATAATTGCATAGACATCAATTTTGAATGCTGAATTTTGAATTTTGAATGACTCTGTTGGGTAATTTATTAAAAATTCAATCATTCAAAATTCAACATTAAAACTCGGCAAACTTACACATTTTCCCAAATCCGTAGAAGGCTTCCGCTTTTCTTCGTCAGGCAAATTGCGAAAAAGGGGAGTTCCTGCCCCAACTATCTAGTGCAATTACTATTTTTGGGTGCTTTTTTTAGGCAAATAGTCCATTGATTCCTTGCGCTATTGTTCCATTGAAAGCTTCCCTTTCCGTATGTGACAATAGCGCAAGGATACAATGAGACAACAGAACAATGAATTAACAATGATAAAAAGACGTTTTTACTACTTCTTTTCTATACTATTCATCGCCTTGGTTCCTCAATTTTTAACTGCTCAAACAGCCGATGTTACCGCAGGTTGTACGCCTTTGAGGGTTAGTTTTACGCCGCCAGATGGGGCGACCTCCTTTTTCTGGGATTTCAAAGATGGGGGTACTTCCACTTTAGAAAATCCTAGCAATGTATTTATCAATCCAGGGACCTATGAAGTGGATTTTAGTGCTTCGCAAGGGGGAACGGTGCTTGGAACGATATCGGTGACGGTGGCAGAAAGACCTACTTTGGAAATAGAAGCGATTCCAGCTAGTGGCTGCTCGCCTTTGGATGTGGAATTTAGAAATATTACGGAATTGCCGAATGGGGTAGAAGTAACGAATGCCCAGTGGGTATTTGATGATGGCACCCAAGCGGTGGGCAATACGGTTAGCAAAACCTACCCAACAGAAGGTAACTATACGGTGTCTTTGGCATTAACTACCTCTTCTGAAAACTGTAATGCCACGAATCAATTTGTGGATGTGGTGGAAGTAGCAAGGGGACCAGCTGTTCGTTTTGTGACGACGCCCAATCCTGCGGCAAGTTGTACCGCCCCTTTGGCGGTGTCCTTTTCTAATCAAACCCCCAATGTGGATAATTTGACTTTTGAATGGGATTTTGGAAATGGCAATACGTCCACAGAAGTAAATCCACCAGCACAAAACTATACGGAAGATGGGGATTATGAAGTGGTATTAAGTGCAACGGACCCAGCATTGGGCTGTACAAAGACCTTTAGTCAAATAGTAAGTATTGGTTCGCCAACGGCTTCTTTTGAATTGGATGGGGCGGCTTGTGTAAATGGTCCAGTTCGGTTTACCAATAATTCTTCTGCGGGTTCTTATGTTTGGGATATTGTTGGCTTGACTTCTTCTACGGACGCCAATCCTGCCATAGATTTTCCTGCGCCGGGAGAATACCAAGTACGATTAATTGTAACCAGCCCTGGTGGCTGTAGTACGGATACGACTCAAACGATAGTAGTAGATCAAGCGGATGCTTCTTTTGTAGCAGACCCTACCTTTGGTTGTTCAGAGCCATATACGGTGGTATTTACGCCTAATGCTATACGATCAGATGCTACTTATGAATGGAAATTTGGAGATGATAGTACCAGCACGGAGCCTTCCTTGACGCACGATTATTTTGTGGAAAATGAGTCGCCTTACCATGAAAATGGAGAATTTGATTTTACGCCTACCTTAATCGTTCGTACGGAGTCAGGTTGTATAGATAGCATGAAAACGGATTTATTATTAGATATTCCGCTTGCTCGTTTTATGCCAGATACCGTTTCTGGTTGTGCGCCGTTGACCGTAGAATTTTCTGATTCCACTCGCTCTAACAGGACGGTTTTAAATTGGGAATGGATTTACGATAATGGAGAGACCAATAATTTTAGCACGGCGGATGCCCATAACTATACGTTCAATGAGCCTGGCGAGTATGAGGTACAATTGGTAATCACCAACGACGTAGGTTGTCAAGATACTTCTTATAGTGTTTTGGTAGAAGTTGGTTCTAGAATAACGCCAGATTTCAATACAGATAAAACAGAAGTTTGTCCAGGGGAGATGGTGCAGTTTAATGACATCACGGGTTCCGACCTCATTGATGAGTGGCATTATTATACGGATGGAGATCGTTCGTCACATTGTTTTAGTGATGCCAATCCTAGCATCCCTTTTGAGACGGCAGCAGGCGATTTTGGCGTGACGATGGTCGTGGGGTATAATGGCTGTTTAGATTCTATATCTAAAGCAGATTTTTTATCCATCAAAGGTCCGATTGCAGATATTGCCTATGCGATTCCTTGTGCGACGCCAACAGAAGTAAGTTTTACCAATGCTAGTAGTGAAGCAACCACGGTTAGCTGGAATTTTGGAGATGGGGCAGAGGTATCCATGGAAGAGAATCCCGCGCATTCTTATGGAGTGGGAGATTATGAGGTCATCCTAACGGCTGAAAATGCAGCAAGTGGCTGTGCGCCGTCTATTGATACAGCCATAATTAAAATCAGAAATTTAACCTCTATCGGAGAAGTAGAATTCCAACAATGTAAAAGCCAACCGGTCAATCTAGATGCTTCCTTGGCGGAGGATGTGGATACGAGTTGTGCTAGGGGCTACACTTGGCATTTTGGTCATCCTGCTTTGCGTCCCTTGTCTATTAGTGAGCCTACCAATATGGAAATTTCTTATCCTGATACAGGTTTCTACGAAATCAAATTGGTGGTAGAGGATGTAAATGGTTGTGTGGATACCTCCACCTATCCAATACGAGTAGATGAGGCGATTGCTGAATTTGCAATGGATAAGTCGGTTATTTGCTTCCCGATGTCAGTTCGATTTACGGATAACAGCTCTTCTACGGCAGGGGAGATTGAAACCTATATGTGGGACTTTGGAGATGGAGTTGGTATGGCAGAGACGCAAAATGCTGCTTATACCTATGGTACGAATCCTGGAGGCAATTCTATCACGGTTAGTTTAATGGTAGAAGATGAAGTAGGTTGCCCAGGAGAGGCCACCATGACGATCGAAACGTATGTACCGACCAGTACGATTACAACGGACCCGTTCCGACCAAATATCTGTGCAGGAGATATGGTAGATTTCGCTGCCACTGATTTTACCGAGCGTGGCTCGAATCTCTCGTATAGTTGGGACTTAGGAAATGGGGCAGGGGCAGCTACCCAAAATACATCTACGACCTATAATGCAGGAGGTACTTATAATGTAGTGTTAAACTTCACGGAAGTAGCAACGGGTTGTCCTGGGCAGGCGGTTACAACTGTTAATGTGCAAGATTACCCAACCGCTTCCTTTGCAACAGATGTCGATGGTCAAAACCCTATTTGTCATCCTAGAAATATTGAATTTACAAATACCTCCGCAACGACTAGTGACTTAACATCTACTTGGAATTTTGGTAATGGTAGTTCAGGATTTGGTAATGTAGCTGCCTCCTTCTATTCTAAAGGAATTTATACGGTTACCTTGAATACCCAAACCTCTTTTGGTTGTGCCGATCAAACGACTAGAGAATTTAATTTAATCGGTCCGGAAGGAGAGATTGAGTTCATCGGTGGCCCTTTCTGTAAAGGAGATGAAGTAACGGCTACCTTACGAGACTTGGAAGAAGTATCTAATTATTCTTGGTTCTTTGAAGGGCAAGAATTTGGAGCGGATCAACCGGCTGTTTCTTTTACGGTAACGGAAGTTCCACCGAATGGTCAAGCGCCGCTTACCTTAGAACTGGTTGGACCAGAAGGTTGTACCTTCGCTAGACAAACCAATGTTCGGGTGACGCAGGTGGTGGCAGGTTTTGCTACCAATGCAGACCCTTGTTCGCCAGATGTTGCCTTTACCAATCAATCCGTTGGTGGGAATACCTTCACTTGGGATTTTGGGGATGGGGTTACTTCTACTAGTAATTCTCCAACAAATACCTATGGCTCGGATGGCACTTTTGAGGTCACCTTGCAGGTCAACGATGCGGCGTCTGGCTGTTCAGATGTTATTACACAAGCGGTCATGGTAAGCAATCCTACGCCCGTAGTCGCTCGAAGCTTGGATACCTGTATTATTGCAGGTAGTTCGGCGAATTTACCGATCATCAATAATAGCAATTCTGCTTTATTATTATTCGATAATCAAATAGGCATTGATTGTCCAACTGGTGGTGCGGTTTCGGACTGTACGACCCCTGCCGTCAATGCAACAACAGATGTTAGCTACACCTTAACAGTACAAGATGCTTGTTTCGGTTCGCAAACCTATACCTATAATATTGGGGTTTTTGACCCCAATCGCTCTTTATTGCCCAATGCCTTCACGCCTGATGGCGATGGCACGAATGATTTTTTCAACGTGATTTTATCGGAAACGGGCTGTAGTCAGGTGACCGATGTGCTGTCCTTCAAAGTATTTGATAGATGGGGCACCAAAGTTTATGATAATGATACGCCTACGCAAGGCTGGAATGGACGATACAAAGGAGAGCGACAAAATCCTGATGTATATATCTATGTCATTGAAGTTCGACTGAATGATGGAACGGAGACTTCTCTTTCTGGGGATGTTACGTTGATTCGGTAGGGAAGGAAGTGATGGTTTGATGGCTGGAATGGTTTGATGGTTACTTGAGGTGACTATCAAACCATTTTTTTTTGCAGTATTTGTTGATGGTTGGAAGTTATGAGTTATTAAGGTAAGCAGCATTTTCCAACCCAGAATGGGTTGAATGTCTTCTATTCAACTCCTCCAGAGTTGGGAAACACGCCAAACGCTGTATCACCGCATTGCATACGGTGCTATTGATATTCAATCCCTTCAGGATTTCCAGTATCAAAAAAAT
>CALJIQ010000480.1 GCA_937973995.1 uncultured Saprospiraceae bacterium | reverse complement strand
AGCGATTTCAAAAAGTGTACAGTAGTGTGCAGAATTTTGAGACATTTTGGTATAAGAGATAAATATCAACGCTCCTACTGCTTGACTCCTTACCTTTAAACAAAAGAACTAACGCCTTGTAAAACGTTTTGCACCCGCATAAATAATTGGGATACATACTTCCACACAGTTTTTGATTCTGGCTTCACTCGATAGCTATTGTTTAGGAAATTTCTATCCATATATATCTTCTCCTCTGGATCAATATAGGCAGCTACGATACGTTCGTTTCCTTTGTAGGAAAACGCCTGAACCCTCGCTTTTCCATCCCATTTTTCCAACTTTTCCGTTCCATCCGAGAATTGGATGAGGACTTCTTGTGGTATTTGAATATCTCCTAACCGATGGATAATTACTTTATTTTGATAAGTGATAGATTGGTTTTCAGGAATCGCCTGTCGCTCTGCCTTCATTCCTTTTTCTTTAAAAATACCTATTGCATTTTTGGGCAGGGTTTTATTGACTATTTCAGCAATGGCATAATCACAATCACCCGTTCCATATAATACCTGATCGAAAAACCAATTCATATCTTCTCCATAGGTAGTCCCATGTTGTTTCGGAACAACCTCATTGACTACCTCAATAAAATCATAGCGACAAGGGTGTTTAAATTTCCAACGATGAAAATAGGTGTGCATAATTTCATCCATCGTTTCCAATCCCACCAAGCCCTCTAGCGTTCTTAACCAAGTAGCGGGTTTTGAATAGAATAAAGCCCTTGCTCGATCATTTTCATATTCCCAACCAAAACGGGTACTTTCGGCTATTTTTAAATTACCCATACGAGTATAGCGAGAGCGAAAAAATTCCATCGCTCCCATATTAGCAAATCCCAAATCTACTACTGATTTCTTTTTTCCATAGGCATGGTCTAGCACTCTAGATTTCCAATAGGAGGTAAAGCCCTCATCCATCCAAGCTTCTTCAAATTCATTGGTGCCCACCATCAAATGAAAGTACTGATGAACAAACTCATGAATTACAAAATACTCGGGGGTTCTTAGCCAATTGGGAAATTGATACAAACCAGGAGCAGTAATAAGCGTAGGATACTCCATCGCACCAGCATTAGACGCATAAAATGGAGGCACAATAATCGTTAGGTAAGGCCAAGGATAAGGCATCAGGTGCTCCCCCAAATAATCTAGCCCATGTTTAGCAGATTCAATATATCTATCGGTGCAGCATTCATATTGGGGGCAAATAAATAGTTTGATCGTCACATCATTCCACTTGTCTTCTACTAACATGAGATCATTGGAAGCCGTCCAAGCAAAATCAATTACATCTTCCGCATGGAAGTACCAGGTTTTTTTATCTCCTTTTTCTTCTTCCTTATACAGGGTCCCAGAGGCTCCCACTAAGTAGTCGCTAGGGACCGTAATGTCCACATTAAAGTTGCCATACTCTCCAAAATATTCAGTGGTCGGATGGTATTGGTGGCAATTCCATTGGCCTTCTTCCGCAAAGCGACTTCCAGCAGGTTCATATACCCCCGTTTTGGGGAACCATTGGACATTGTGATAGAAGTTTTTATTATACCCTGTTCTCACGCTTACCTTATGCAATTTGGAACTCCAATCCATATGAAGGGTAATGGATTCTTTTGGCAATACGGGCGTCGGTAAATCCAATTGAACTACGGTTCGGTCTTGCTCATTCTCATCATCAGGGTGAATAAAGGATAAGTTTGCCGTTAGGTCATTTCCAGACTCATCCGTAATACGGTCAATATCAATCCAACTCCATTGTTCATCTCTTAATCCAGGTTCGCCAAAAAACCTAGAACCGTCTTTATAAAAAGTAGAATTGGTATTGCGGAAAGCATTTAAAAATAAATGAAAACGGATGGTGGAAACAGTATCCGTAGATGGATTATTCCAATAAACGGTTTCTTTGGCATGCAGCATTTTTTGCTCCGTATCTAGTTCCACGCTAATATCGTAATTGGAGGTACGTGCAGACAGGGGCTCAGGAAAAGTTACCTCTTGAGCATTTGTTAAATATACCACGAATAAAAGCCAAATCAATACCCTAAATCGAATCATGTAACAAAAACAAATTTCTGGTGTGTAGGTTGAGGGTAAAGGTAGAATTTATTTTTGGCTAGTAGGAATAGGATTAAATTTATTATTTTATAAACCTAAAGGTATAACCTCTGTTATACTACCCTAATTATCAATCAATGCACCAATTAAAAAAAGTACAACGATTACCAATTGATGTACAAACCGCTTGGGACTTCTTTTCTTCTCCTAAAAACTTAGCGACCATTACACCCGATGAGTTAGGCTTCACCATTCTTTCCGATTTGCCTGAAAAAATGTATCCTGGGTTATTTATCAAATATAAAGTAACCCCTTTATTGGGTATTCCACTTACTTGGGTTACGGAAATAACCCATGTGGAAGATCTACAATTTTTCGTGGACGAACAAAGAGTGGGGCCTTATCGTATTTGGCATCACCAACATTTCTTTAAGTCAATTCCAGGAGGCGTGGAAATGACGGACATTGTGGATTACAAATTACCTTTCGGTCCTATCGGGAATCTATTTCATCCTATTCTAGTGAAAGGAAAGTTAGAACATATTTTTAATTATCGGTGGGAAAAACTCATTGAGCTTTTTGGAGAATATCGTTCTGCTAAGGCGGCGAATCCTATCCATGCAGAACAATGAAATGTGAACGGATAGATATGCCAAATTTCATAATTTGGCATATCTTTGACCCTCTTTTGTAGGCCTACCGCAAAGCTGTTCTAATTTGATTTATGTGGTGTTGATTATGCCAAGCAAATTTATCAAACTCTTCTTTTAAGGTTCGTAGCCCTGTTTCTGAGTGAATAAACTCCTTGCCACCTATTTTTTCGTAATGCTCTTGTACTAAATATTCCACAGCCGCCCTAGTGGCAAGATAGATGGACTTATTGATGCGCAATGGGAAGGTAGCGTACTTCAATCCTGCATTCCATGCATCTTGATTAAACGCCCAAATCACTGGTCGTTGTTCACTCGCAATCACTCTTCTAATCCGATCATATAAGACGGTTTCTGCATCCACGATATGATGGAGCAATTCTCGCACCGTCCACTTTCCTGGCGCATAGGATTTGTTTAACTCCACTTCTGACAAATCAAAATACTTCAAAGTAGCCAATTTAGTTTGCCTTAATTCATTCAATAACTGCTGCATGAATTATATTTTTTTGAACGCAACTTTTTTCCACACAAATGTATGGTTCTTTGGCAAATCTCGTAAAAAGGAATCAATGAGCAAATCAGATAGGCATCGAGCCTATCTGATTTGCTCACGGGACTTGTCAAAGAACCAAATGTATTAGTATTATCTGATATATATATTCCCAATTAGGGAATAGGATTCAGAATGGGAACGCATTATAAACTCGCCATTTATATTTCTTTTTGACGATCAATTAACTATTCATTAGGAACTCATATCGTACTAGTGGTCTAGGTAAAAAATTGGTTGTTTTTTTCAAATTTTTCAAAATAAATATACTTTTACTAAACAGAAGTGTATCACAAAAATATAGAAAAATTTGTTAAAACAACAAAGTAGTATTGCTATTGCAATAGATTAATTATCAATTAATTATATTTAACCTGTCACTCCAATTCTGAAATTGAAAATATTTGACATTTTTTTTGTTAATTTTTGAAATTTTTCAGATTTTTTCTTGCAACAAACATCAAATCCGATGTATATTTGAGGGGTCACTCAATCAATGTTACTTCCTTTATAATTGTGACAGTCAATAAAACTCCTTTTCTACACAATCTCCTTCCTCCACAAAGTTCCTCTCAAAAAAATTGTGACTCCCTTCTAACATTCAAGCCTCTCAAGATTATCAATTTAGTAAATCCATCATCATGACTTCTTTCAACTTCTTTAAAATCGCTACCTTCCTTTTATTAGTTGCTGCACTAGGTTCTTGCCAAAAAGATACACAAGATTTCGATTTGAATAAGTCTTACAATGGAGTGGAAACAGAATTATGGGAATATTTTGAAAAATTTGAACAAGAAGCTGCTGATAGAGGCGTGCAAATCAATTTAAGTGCTGCTGGCATCACGGGGTCTATTGAGAAAATACACACCCCAGGAATGGTCGGCATTTGTAATCACAAGCCGAATACACCCAATCATGTGATGATTGATATTGATTTTTGGAGGAATGCCAGTAAAATGGCAAAAGAAATGATTATTTTTCATGAGTTGGGTCACTGTTTCCTCCATAGAGGACATAATGATGATAAACATGATAACGGGACTTGCAAAAGCATCATGAGAAGTGGACAGGGAGGATGTATGGATTTATACAACCATAGCAACCGAAATGACTATTTAAACGAATTATTTCACTAAGAAGACCAACACTCGAATCACTTAATTCGTTATGGAGATATAAGCATCTCCCCTATGTACCAGAAACACCTAATTTTCGGACTCTTAATTGTACTCGTGTTTTCTTGTGGCAAAGAAGAAAACTTCATAGATCCTGCCTTACAACCTTACATTGAACGATTTTTGGAAGAAGCTAATAAAAGAGGACACACTTTCTCTTTGGATGATGTGCAAGCCTTTTTGCTTCCGCAAGTAGCCGACGAAGGGATTCGAATTTGTGGATTGGGGTATGCCCCTAAGTTTGGGGATAAGGTCCGAAGAATTGATATAGACCAGTTATGTTGGGAATTTTCCAATGATGCAGAACGAGAAATCCTAGTCTTTCACGAATTAGGTCACGCCTTACTAGACAGAACGCATAATGATTGGAAATTGCCCAATGGCCGCAATCGATCTATCATGTTTGCTGGAGAATTTTGTGATATTTACGCAAGCTATCAAGACTGCCAACTAGAGTTAAGAGACTATTATATAGACGAGCTTTTTAATGAAGGAATTCTGATCCCAGAATGGTCCAAAAGACAAAAAATTGATCGAGTTTTCTTCACAGATGATTTTAGTTTAGGTCGGCTTGGTTGGACTAGTAGTACACCTTCCCCCACTGCTAGTACACAACTTGACACCACTCAATTCTTCTCTCCTCCAGCCGCTCTGCAATTAAGTCAAACTTCTTCCCAAAAAATGACCCATACTTGGAGCAGAACCATTGCGCTTTTTCCTATTAAAATCTGTTCTAATATTACCATCAGCACCAACATCAAAACCCAATCTCTTGGTGACGGTCAATTGGATATTCTGATAAGTTATCCTAGTACTAATGGAGAGGGTATCACTGCTACTTGTGAACACCAGTTTACTGTTGAAGAAACAGTTGCTACACAGAAGGATTTTCAATATTTTGAATTCACACTTCGTTGTGTACCAGGAGGTAAGAAAGATATTGAAGTACAATTTGCCCTAACTACCTCTCAAAAATCAGCAGTTTATTTAGACGATATTAGCATGCGTCTTTGGGATTAGTAATCTTTTATATCCCGCTAAGTTGCGCAAAGGTCTCGCTAAGTATCGCAAAGGTCTAACTTAGCGTTACTTTGCGAAACCTCTGCGATACTTAGCGGGAGATAAATAATGAGTAGCTTATTTTTTTCCTATCCCCCTCAACACTTCCTGGAGCAAAAAGTCAGCAAAATGGGAAGCCCAAATTTGATAAGAATATTTAGAAGGATGCACGCCGTCACTAAAAAGTTTAGGAAGAGGTTTTGAAGTATCCTTACCCTTTATCCAGCTCTCTATTGCTAATAAGCGATTATCAAAATAGACGCTAGGATATTCAGAAACGATCACTTCTAATTCTTCTTTCAATAAGAAGGATAAATTACCTAGTGTTACTTGGAGTAAGGGAGTTAAGGCTTCAAAGTCATTAACAGGAGGCATATTAGCAAAAGCTATGGGAGTAGTTGGAAATTGTTTTTGCAGAGCAGATAATATCTCTTTCACATATTTTCCCCAAGTGTAAGGGGTATTAATTTCTAAGGTATCATTAGCCCCCATACCCAATACTATCAAATCTGCCTCTTTCGTGGTGATGGTAGGTAAAACTTCTTCTAATATTCTTTGAGCCGCATACCCACTTTTGGCATATACTTTCCAATGGACTGTCTTATCTAATTTTAAGTGCAATGCACTCGCTAAACTCCCTGCAAACCCTTCTTCGTTGGTCGCCACCCCTACCCCAGCCATTGTGCTTTCTCCAATTAACAGCACTTTGAATGTTCCATTTGTTCCTTCAGCAGATACCCCTTCCATGCCACTTGCCTCTGGCAAATTAGGCACGCGCTTTCTCACTTGCTTCCCTTGAAAATATAGGACAGGAACAATGGGAAGTGCAAAGAATGCTCCTAAAGCATACTGACAATTGAGTTTGACTTGTCGAAAGGTCATAGTATTTATTGAGGAGTCAGGGGACAGGTGACAGGAGTCAGGAGTCAGAGAAGTTAGTTGACCATTGACTCCTGACTCCTATTCATTTAGTAAACACTAAATCTGCTCCAGAAGACTCATTGGCGTTGTATAAATAGCCATTTACTTCTAAGTCTTTTAGTTGCTCGGTAGCCGTTATTTTGAATTTTACAATTTGGTGGGTCATAGCGCCTCTAGCCTTCTTGGCGTTAAAGGCAATTACTTTCAACTTATCTCCCCTTTTTTCTTTAAAATGTACCGTCACCACCTGCCCTTTAAGGGATTTGGGTTGCACCGACTTAAAATATTCTTTAGAGGCTAAATTTAAGATAATATCGGTCCCTGCTTGTTTTAAATCTTTGTTGAGCACCTTTGTAATGTCTTGGTCCCAAAACTCGTATAGATTTTTAAAACTACCATTTTTCAATTTTGTCCCCATTTCTAAACGATAGGGATGCATTAAATCCAATGGTCGCAAGACTCCATATAAGCCTGACAGAATGCGCACATGCTGTTGGGCAAAATCCATGTCCGCTTTGTCAAAGGTATCCGCTTGTAAGCCTTGATAGACATCCCCTTTAAACATTAAAGCCGCTTGTTTGTGGGTCTTTAGTTTAAACGGAGTAGTAAAGGTGGCATATCGCTCTACATTTACTTGTGCAATCTTCTCACTAACCCCCATTAAAGTCTGAATATCTGCTGCAGATTTTTTCTTTAAAAGACTTACCAATTCCTCGCTTTGTTTGAGCAAACGAGGCTTGGTACTGGATTTTACTTCACTTGGAGCGGTATCCAATGTTTTGGCTGGAGATAATAAAACAATCATAGTTGTAGATTAATTAAACAGGCGTTATGGCGCTTGGGCTTTATGGCGTTTTGGTAAGCTTCGTTTTTCGAGAAATTAATCGTGAAAGCGAGCCACTTTGGCTACTGATAACACAGCCATAGTGCCACAAAGCCAAAACACCATAAAGCCAAACTTTCACCCTTTGCAATATTACAACAAACAGCCCATACCATAAATAGTTGAACCTAGAAAACGCAAACTAAACGATTGGGTATAATTATGAACAAGTTTCCTTAATTTACAGCCGATTTTCACAAAACTTTTAGAAACTCAACTGTTTCCTAACTGTCTTAAGAGTAGCTATGGGAATATTCCCATATCGGAGAAAACTAAATCATCAAATTTTTCTCACATGAAAGCATTGGTAATTTCGGGAGGCGGTTCTAAAGGTGCTTACGGAGGCGGCATCGCAGACTATCTGATCAGGGGCAAAAAGCAAGACTACGACATTTTTGTGGGGACTTCTGCTGGAAGTTTATTGGTTCCTCTATTAGCTGCGGGTGAGGTAGAACGATTAAAGCGAACGTTTACGAATGTTACCCAAAAAGATGTATTCAAGCGCAATCCGTTTATTATCAAAAAACAAGGAAAGATATTTTCTACTAAAATCAATCATTTTAATTCTGCCAAAATGTTTTTCAAAAAGAAAAAAACATTTGGAGATAGCAGTAATTTAAGGAAAATGATTGAGCGTACGTTCCGAAAAGAGGATTTTAATAAAGTTCGAAGTGGTAAGAAAGAAGTGATTGTTACCGTTTGTAACCTCACTGCGCATCAAACGGAATATAAATCGATCCACGACTGTAGCTATGACGATTTTTGTGATTGGATGTGGATTTCCTCCAATTTTGTCCCCTTTATGTCCTTAGTAGTCAAAAGCGGTCATGAATATGCAGATGGCGGCTTTGGGGATTATCTGCCCATTCATCCCGCTATTGATTTAGGGGCAAAGGAAGTGGACGCTATCTTTTTAAGACCCGAACAATTAAATATCAATAGTATGAGAGCGACCGACCCATTTGATGTCTTGCTCCGTGCATTTGAATTTATGTTATACAAGATAGGTAAAGACGATATTGTTATCAGTCAGCTGGCCGCTGGCAAAAAGAATGTGCAAATCAATCTGTATCATGCGCCCAGAGTGTTAACGGAAAATGCCTTCGTATTTGATGCTAAAGTCATGAGTGATTGGTGGGAAGAAGCCTATGCTTATGCGGAACAGACTCCGCCAAGGGTTATTTCTGATACTGTTTGAAAATGTAATGATTGAATGAGCAAATGAATAAGTGAGTAAATGGGTCACTTGGTCTTTCGAAAGGGTCTACATTTTTTTGACAAGGATAGTTCCATTATTGCCTCATTAAATACTCACAAAAGCATTAATAAATACACTCAAAACAAATAAAATATAAATTAATTTTTAAAATATTTGAAAAATATCATCTCGAAACTTCTAAAAGCTGCCAAACGTTAAATCCTTGGTATACGAACATACTAATTTTCCTGTATTTTAAGTTTTACTATCGATCCTTCGAAGTTCTTGTAAGAAGATTGCAGTGTCGAACACGCTGTTTACATTGCGACTCTTCAGTAGCGAAGCTCTGTCAATTTCTGAAATGATCTATCGATCTTTAGGAATGATCCAATAATAAATCTACATTCCTCTACTTGTTCTTTTTCCCTTCTGCTATGTTAAAAAGCCTCTGTAATACCTATATTGCCTACGCCTTTGCACCTCTGGGTGCAAACAACGCTAATGCCTTGCAGAAGAAAAAAATAACGGCGCATAGAAACGCCATTTATGTTACCACTAGC
>CALJIQ010000479.1 GCA_937973995.1 uncultured Saprospiraceae bacterium | reverse complement strand
ATAGAGCAATGAGTCAATAGAACAATGAGTCAATAGAACAATGAGTCAATAGAACAATGAGTCAATAGAGCAATGAGTCAATAGAGCAATGAGTCAATAGAACAATGAGTCAATAGAACAATGAGTCAATAGAACAATGAGACAATAGAACAATGAGACAATAGAACAATGAGACAATAGAGCAATGAGTCAATAGAACAATGAGTCAATAGAACAATGAGTCAATAGAACAATGAGTCAATAGAACAATCTCATAGAAGATGGGCAAAATGATAATAATGACTGCTCCCTCTGGGGCAGGAAAAACAACCATAGTAAGACATTTATTAAAAACATTTGAAGAGCTAGTCTTTTCAGTATCTGCTACTACGCGTCCTCCTCGAAAAGGGGAAATAGATGGAAAAGATTATTACTTCTTGAGCGAGAAGAAATTCAAGAAAAAGATCGAAAAGGAAAAATTTGTAGAATGGGAAGAGGTATATCCCGGTAAATATTATGGCACCCTCAAAAAAGAAGTCAAACGACTATGGAAAGATGGGAAACATATCGTCTTTGATATAGAAGTAAAAGGAGCTACCAACCTTAAAAACTTTTACGGAGATAAAGCTTTGGCGGTATTCATTAAACCTCCTTCTATGAAGGAATTGATGAGCCGACTAGAAACTAGAGCTACAGAAAATAATACTACGATTAAAGTTCGAATGGCTCGTGCCAAATTAGAAATGACTTATGAGAACAATTTTGATGAAATCTTGGTTAATGATGATCTCGAAATAACTTTAAAAGAGGCGGAACAAATGATAACAGCGTTTATCAATCAACCAAGCAAGAAAAAGAAAAAGAAAAAGAAAAAAAAGAAAAAGAAAAAGAAAAAGAAAAAAAAGTGATTGGTGGCTGGTGATTCGTCTAGACTTTGACTGATTACCACTTACCAATCGCCAATCACCATCCTATGGAGTCTTTAGTAACCCACGGTATTCAAATAAGTGTTCGACCCGAATACAATTTACAACATTCTAAGCCTGAGTTTGAACAGCATATTTTTGTGTATTATATTACGATAGAGAATGTCGGCAATAGTACCATGCAATTATTGAGAAGGCATTGGGAAATCCAAGAGTTTTTAGGTCCGATAAGAGTCGTAGATGGCGAGGGGGTCATAGGCGAGCAACCAATTTTGCACCCAGGTGAAAAGCATACCTACAATTCTTTCACCGACCTAAGAACCAATATTGGCAGAATGTATGGTCATTATACGTTCAAAAATTTAGCAACCAACGATTTGGTAGAAGTAGAAATACCTGAATTTCAATTAATCACTCCTTATAAATCTAACTAAACTTGAAAGAAGGTGTTGTTGTAAAATCTACAGGAAGTTGGTATCAAGTAAATCTTCCCGACGGCAAAAAGCATGAGTGTCGGATTATGGGAAAGTTTCGGTTAAATGGGAAAAAACTAACCAATCCTGTTGCTGTTGGAGATCGAGTAAAAATTATTTTAGAAGCAGATGACAGAGGACTTATAAAAGAAATCCTACCTCGACAAAATTATGTCGTTCGACAATCTCCTCGAAAAAAACACTTCCTTCATTTACTAGCCAGTAATATCGATCAGGCTGTTTTATTTATGACCATCGTCCATCCCAATTTAAAACAAGGTTTTATTGATCGTTTTTTATTGATGGTGGAACCTCATAATATTCCTACCACTATTGTTTTTAATAAAGCAGATTTGTATGATGAAGATGCCTTACTTGCCTATGAGTATTTGAAAGCGGTATATGAAGCCATTGGATACACCGTACTCTTAACTTCTGCTGTAACGAAACAAGGAATAGATGAATTAAAAATAATATTAAAAGACAAAATCACTCTTATTAGTGGACAATCGGGCGTAGGCAAATCTACTATTGCTAATTGTCTTCAACCTCATTTGGAGTTAAGGACAGAAGAAATTTCTGATTACTCTGGGAAGGGGCAACACACCACCACTTTCGCAGAAATGCACTCCTTAGATTTTGGTGGATTTGTAATAGATACGCCAGGTATTAAAACGCTTGCCTTCACCAACTTGGAACCTATGGATGTCGTCCATAACTTTAGAGAACTATTTGTTCTTTCTAAAGATTGTAAGTTCCATGATTGTACCCATCGCCAAGAACCCAAGTGTGCCGTTAAAGAAGCATTGGAGGAAGGTGCCATTAGCGACTTGAGGTACACCAATTATCTAAAAATCTTACAGGAAGTAGAAGAACAAAATTCTTGGGAACGGCATAAGGATATGTGAGCGAGTTGCGAGTTGCGAGTAATATATCAATCTTCGTCCATCTACCGTCTATCGAAAAATCACTACTTCAATCCTACTTTCAAACCAAATACCCAACTCTTGGTGGGTAGATACAAATTCCGAAATTCATACCCAATCGACAATACATCATTTTCATTTTGCAATCGAAAATCTGGGTCCCAGCCTTTGTATCCTGAAACGGTAAAAATATTATTGGCAGCTATATAGAATTGAAGAGAATAAAATGGGAGTTTAGGTACCGTATTTATAGTATATGAAAGTTGGGCATTATCCAATCTGACAAAGGAAGCATTCTCCACATAATAACTGGATTCTTGAGGTGCGTCTCTTAATCTTGCCGACTCTCCCTCAAAAGTAGTCGTGAGCACATTATAAGCACTGGCAACTGTTGGGTTTTCGGTTAATTTTCTGGTTACATTAAATACATCATGTCCAAAAGCACCTCGAAAAAATAGGTCCATTTGAAAATTTCCCAAATGGAACGTATTGCCCCAACCTAGTGTCCAATCGGGTAAGCCATTACCGACGATTGTTTTATCTCTAACATCATCCCGAAGACCATTCCTGTCTATATCTTCAAATATCCATTGACCGTCAGAAGAAATGCCTTGTGCCTTTAATAAAAATAAATCCCCTATGGAACTGCCATCTTCTGTTAAGACAGAACTCACCTTACAACAGCCACCACCAGTTGGAAAATTAGGGTTTCTTTGATCTGGATACCCTGAGAAGAAAAAACTACGCCCTGCATAATTATCCAAGATAGACTTATTGGAGGAAAGGACTAAGGAAGTCTGCCAACTTCGGTTTATTTTTTTCCAAAGCTCTGCCGTTACTCTCGCTTCAATTCCTCTATTTTGAATCCGTCCAATATTTACAAACAAAGCTCTTCTTAAAATATTTTGAACTTGTTGGATAATATCATTGATCGTATTGGTATAGGCCTCAACGCTTATGGAAATAGTTTTATTAAAAAGAGTTGGTTGGAAGCCTATTCCTATATTTAAGGCTCTTTTCTTTTCCCAAGACAAATTGGGATTACGGTCATAAGCGATGCCATAGATGGGGCTAAAGTCTCCATTATAGAAAGAAGAGGAAAAGCGATCATATCTTCTTAAACTTAAATAATCTGTATAAGGAAGATTTCCTGTAAGACCATAACTGGCTCTTAACTGAATTTTATTTCTTTGCCAGAAGTTATCTAGTTGGCCAAGGTTTGCTGTAAAAGCTATGTACGGAAATCGTCCCCAACGCTCCTCCTCTCCCAAACGAGAAGAACCTTCCAAACGCAATCCTGCCTCTACCAATAAAGCATTTCGCCAATTGAATTTTGTATCCGCATAGAAAGCAGCAAGCCGATGTTTGGAGCGGTTGGAATTCACCACTCCCCTACCCTTCGCAAAATCTTCTGCTGCAAATAGATTATTAAAACTAAAGGCATCTGTTAAAAAATCTCCTCCTTCTATACTTAGCGATCTGTGTTCCTGAATTTGATATTGATGACCTATTTTAAAACTGGTCAAAACACTAGACAAAGGAGTGATGTCTATATGGGCGTTAAAGAACTGATTGTCAACATTGACTTTACTTTGACTAGCATAACCATTCCTATCTTGCCCGATCCAAAAGCTATTTTTACTAAAGTATGCTACTTGTTTGTTTTGATTATTCTCCTTACCAAAAGTTCCATGTAAACTTATGTTAGGGAACAATTGCCATTGGGCCGAAAGTTTTGTAAAAAGTTGTTGCTGCTGTCCCTGATTTGGGTTTAATTCCAGCATAGCAACTGGATTATAATAATCAAATAGAACTTGTTCGTAATACCCTCCATACTCATTATCTTCCTCTGTAACAGGAGAAGTGGGATTGTAACTTTGAGCATACCGAAAAGCCAGTGGCTGGCTATAATTATCCTCTTGGGTAGTGCCTCGTAGAAGGGCAGTAAGTTTCAACTTTTCAGCAAAGGCACTTTGTTGAAAATGCCCATTTACTTGTAACCGATGATACCCCTGTTTTTTCAAAATCCCCTCTGCATCTTTATATAGAAAGGATAATTGATAGGAGGTTCCATTTTTCTGTTTTGCTAAAGCTAAATGATGGGTATGTGTTCGAGCTTTCCGACTCACTTCATTAAACCAATCTGTTTGGAAGCCTTGATTGTTCCCATTCAGTACAGCGCTTCGTCTGTAATCGTCCGCAGTAAGAAAAGGCATTGTTAAGTCTAGCCGATCTATCCCTAAAAAAGTATGGTATTGAATGCCCGAGGCATTTGTTTGATTCGTTTTAATTTCGATAACACCACTCGCACCTCGTATTCCATATTGAGCGGCTGTTCCATCTTTAATGATTTTCACAGACTCCACAGTTAAGGGATCTAAAATAGTTATATCCGTTCCTGGTACTCCATCCACCACGATTAAAGGGTCCACTGTATTATAGATGGTATTGGAAGAAGGTTGTTCGCCATTAAAAGAAGAGAGTCCATGAATGCGGGTATGGAAACGACCAAATGGATTATTCCCGCCTCCCATACTCATCATTAAGCCAGGTACCCTTGCCTGCAACAATTGTAGCGAATGGTGAATATTTCCTTTATTAAAATCCTCTTTCTTTAGCGTTAATTGATTCCCAACGGCAGTGGTAGGTGCTGGTTTAAATAATTCGAATAGCTGCTCTCCACCATACTCGATCCTAAAGGATTCTGTTCGACCATAACTAAGGGAAATAGTAGAACCGATAATAGCTTCAAGTTCAAATTGACCTTTTAAGTCCGTAAGGGTTTGGGAAGCAAATTCTTGGGTATAAACGGAAACGCCAATGACAGGTTCTTGCGATTCAAAATCAACCACCGTACCTTTTACCATAACTGTATTATCAGCAGATTGATTCTTTTTTAATCGTACCGTAAGTGGCAATACTGTATTTTGAGTGATTTTTAGACTCTTTGTGAAATAGTCTTTTTTGACTAGTTCGAGAAATTTATTAGGTGGGACGAAAATCTCAAAATTGCCCAAGCTATCAGAGGTTACGGCAAGGCTAAAATTTTTCACCCTTATATCCACATCCGCAACAGGGAGATTATTGTTATCAATGACTACTCCAGTAACGATACTTTGACTAATAGCAGGAAAGGAAAACCATCCTAATAAACTCCAGATAAGGGTAACAAGAAAAAAAGATTTCAGCCCACTACTATATTTTTGAATCCTCATGTTTTCTTTTTTCACAAGAAATCACATCAGAGACCTAAGTTTTGCGAAAATCTGGCAAAAGTTTGCTCGACGATTAGCGTCGCCTCGCTACAGGTTCCTTTAGCGGCAGTAATTTAAAACTGATTATACTTCCGAATAATGCGAGGCACATCTTCATAGTCCCCCATTTGAGCCAATAAATCAGGGGAGTCTTTTACCATCATTTTCATCATATTTCTATAAGCTCTCGGAGACATTCTGATGGGGTAGATATTATCATTCCCAATATAGTAACGGAAAGGATCGGCACTGGTATAACGATGATTACCTGCCGTATCATAATAGTATAAGTTTAGTCTTCCCTCAGACAATACTTCCACGAAGATATATTCCTTCCAGTTATTGATAAGTGTCTTATACAGGTGGGTTTTCCCTTTTTTATGTACACCAAAATAGTCTATCGTAGAGGCATGAAAGTCAACTTTTTCGCCTTTATAATGGAAGTTGATAATATCTGATTTACCACTAAATTTTACTTTGCCATATAGCGTATCTTTATTCATAGTTAGAATGAAATCTTTCCCCTTTTGAGCCACTAAACACAGCGGAAGAAAGAGTAGCAGTCCTATCACAGTAAAATTTCTTTTCATAATTCGAACAGGTTATGGAAATAAAATAAGTTGTCATACCTCCACTAGATGGAGAAGTATATATACTTGGAACGGGATAAAAAAGTGATTTTACAATACTGTTTAATTGTTTATTTGTTGAACTGTTTATCTAAGTATAGCTTGTAAACGAATAAACAGTTACACAAATAAACAATTAGTTCACTTTCATAATTTTACCC
>CALJIQ010000478.1 GCA_937973995.1 uncultured Saprospiraceae bacterium | reverse complement strand
GCTTCTAAAGGGCAAGAAAAATTAATTTTTAATTCAGAAGATTTTGTAGCAATTTTATTTAAGATACTACCGACGATTCGACTGTTTGGTATCAAGGTTTTATTGCCAAAAGCTTTGCGCAAAGTATTGCGTCCGCAGATGTCTATGCTTTTAGAAGGTGATGAAGGAAGTGTAGTGAAAAAGACCTCTATTATCAGCATGGAGAATATGCTGAATTTTAGATGGCGGATTGCTTTAGGGAATAGATTGTTGACAGAAAAGGAATTTTTACGACTAGTCAAACAATACTCAGGCATCGTTAAATTAAATGACGAATACATCTTCTTTGATGAAAATGAAATTGCCGCCCTCATAGATAAAATAGAAAATCCACCTGAATTAGACAGTCATCAATTATTACAAATTGCACTCACCGAAGATTATAAAGGCGCAAAAGTGCACTTGGATAAACATACCAAACAACTAATAGATGATTTACTAAAAGAAGATAAAATAAAGACACCCAAAGGATTGAAAGCTACCCTGCGCCCCTACCAACAAAGAGGCTATCAATGGTTGTACAAAAATTCTCGATTAGGGTTTGGTAGTTTATTAGCGGATGATATGGGTTTGGGTAAAACCTTACAAGTCATCGCCACTTTATTAAAACTCAAAGAGGATGGAGAATTTGACAAACACAAAGGACTAATCGTTGTTCCTACTACCTTATTGACCAATTGGCAAAAAGAGATTGCCAAATTTGCCCCCAATTTAACGGCCCATATTTATCACGGGCCCAATAGAGATTTAAAGGCACTCAAAGAAACAGATTTACTAATCACTACTTATGGAGTAGCAAGAACGGAGGTAGCTAAATTGAATAAACAAAAATGGCTGACCCTAGTCATTGATGAATCGCAAAACATCAAAAACCCTGGCACTGCCCAAACCAAAGCCATCAAAAAAATAAAAGCCCCTGTGAAGATTGCGATGAGTGGTACGCCCGTGGAAAATCGGTTAAGTGATTATTGGAGTGTATTTGATTTTTCCAACAAAGGCTATTTGGGTTCGCTCAAAAAATTCAAAGAGAATTTCGCTGCACCTATTGAAAATGATAAAGACAAAAAGCAATTAGGGATATTCCGGAAAGTAACTGAACCCTTTATCCTACGACGATTGAAATCGGATAAAACCATTATCAAAGATTTACCCGACAAAATAGAAAAAGACCAATATTGCAAACTCACTAAAGAACAAACGGCGGTCTATCAAAGCGTGATAGATACCACTATGAATACGGTAGAACAGGCAGAAGGCATCAATCGGAAAGGACAGATTCTAAAACTCATCACCGCTTTAAAACAGGTTTGTAATCACCCTAAGCAATTTTTGAAAAAAGGAAAAGACGACCCTGCCCTATCGGGTAAGTGTGGATTATTATTTGATCTGCTTCGACAAATCTTAGACAATGGAGAGAAGACCTTAATCTTCACCCAATATCAAACGATGGGGAAATTATTGGTGAAAATGATAGAAGCAGAATTTGGACTAGAAGTGCCTTTCTTGCATGGTGGTGTTAGTCGAAAAAAGCGAGATGAGATGGTGGAAGATTTTCAAAATAATCGAACCACTAGAGTTATGATCCTATCTTTAAAAGCGGGTGGTACGGGTTTAAATCTTACAGCGGCAAGCAATGTTATCCATTACGACCTTTGGTGGAATCCTGCAGTAGAAGCACAAGCTACCGATCGTGCGTATCGCATTGGTCAGACTCGTAATGTGATGGTGCATCGCTTTATCACCCAAGGCACTTTTGAAGAGAAGATTAATAAACTACTACAAGAGAAAAAGGATTTAGCTAATATGACGGTTTCTACAGGAGAGAAATGGATTGGGGACTTATCTAATCAAGAATTAAATGAGCTGATAAAGTTAGAGCAGTAAGTTTAGGAGTTTATTTTAATTTCATTATATTTGAACATTCCTATCCTATAAATATCTACCTAATCATTTGAATTAAAGAATGGCGGGCTAGTTCCTATCCGCCAATTCAATAATTGTATTAGTTAACCGCAAAAGCCTCTTTAGAAAGTCGTCTAGAGGGATTGCAAAGAGGGGCAGATGCCTATTTGAACAAACCTTTTAGTGTAGAAGAATTGAAATTGAGAATTAAAAAACTAATAGAAATTCGTCAACTATTACAACTTAGATACACGAATGTTATTCGTCCAGAAGAATCAACTTATAACTTTGCTAAGGAAGATGCTTTCATACAAGAATTACACACCTATATTGTAGAGCAGCTTGAAGCACATCTTGAAGAAAATACGCTTAGTGCTGATAATCTAAGTAAATACTTCAATATGAGTCGTATGCAACTCCATAGAAAATTAAAAGCATTAACCAATCAAACAACCAGCGAGTTTATTAATAATATTAGGTTTGAAAAAGCAATTGCTTTATTACAGGAAGGAAAGTATAATGTATCAGAAATAGCCTATAAAGTAGGCATTTCTTCGCCTAAATATTTTTCCAAAATATTTAAAGAAAAATTCGGCAAATCCCCTTCTCAATTTCAGAAATAGGCTAAAACGCTAGTTTTTGTTACAAAAAAAGGCTTATTAGTTACGATAACACCCCTTTCCAACAGCAATATCTTGCTAGATTTGCTTCACGATTAACCACTTTCTCACCTACTGTTAGCTATCACAGCCATGTGAATACTCAAAGTCTACCGATTAGTTTTAAAAATAGCACCAAAAACACCTTTTTTATAGAAACCCAATAGAGAGAATTGTGTTGGCTATGTAGCCCACTATCATATCTATAAAAATTAGAATATTGGGTTTTTAGTCGACTTGGAGCATTTGCTCCAAGTTTGACTTTTGATAAAGATCAAAACACGAATTTGTAAAATATTTTTAGGGTTAACCAACCAATTTTACCGCCTATCAAAGGATAGGCTTTTTTTGAGAATAACTACCTCAACATAACCGCTCTCCCTCGTACCATGTAAACACTCTATGAGAATTCCTCAGCAATATCTTGCTGGGGAATCATTATTTTACTTGCTTCTTCTCTTTCTCGCCAACAAAAAAATTGACTAATAACTTATTGTATTTCGTTATTTTTAGTATTTTGCACACCCCACAATATTCTAACTTGATACTATTAAATTACTAGTTTCTATAAATTGAACCTTGTTCAGACAATTAATCATAGTATGATTAATTGATAATCTAATATTGTCAAGCTACCTTACCTGACTTAGAAATAGTTAACAAATTCGCAAGACGAACGCTATCGAACTACATGAACATTAGTAGAAAACTAACACTGCTCCCCTTCTTTCTATTACTTTTTATTGGGCTGTACGCCCAAGAATATATCTATGATGTACAGTATATCAATGTAGAAGAAGGCCTCCCTGATAGAAGAGTTTTAAATGTCATACAAGACAACGAAGGATTTATTTGGGTAAGCACACCTGGTGCTATTAGCCGCTATGATGGGTACCAATTCAAAACGTATAATGCTTCGTTTTTTAATATCTCAGAATCTTCTTCTGTGTATATGGTATTAGATAAAAATAACCATATTTGGTATACTGAGACGGGCTATAAAACGACTACTAGTGGAATTTTCGATACAGAAAAAGATACCATTTATACCTTTGGGGATTATACGAATGGGATGCTACAATCAGCCAATATCAAATACCTTGGTACTTCCAAAAAAGACAAAGAAACTTTTCTGATAGCCACCAAACAGGGAGAAGTATATAGCTACAAGGAAGGGGCTTTTAAATTGATCCATCAAACTAGTTTTACCTATTTTATAAAAGCAGAGCAAGCCACAGATGGAAGTTATTGGATAACAGCCGATACTAAGATCATTCGGGTAGATGAGAATACTAGTCAGACATTTGAATTTCAAGAAGGTGTAAATAGAATGTTACAGCAAGGGACGGATATTCTGATAGAATATCATAAAGAGGCTTGGTATTATGAAAAATTCAAAGAGAGCCAATTTGTACCTTTTACTTCCTTTCCTAATCAAGGTAGGATAATAGAAGAACAAAATGACTATAAAGGGGTTGCGTTAGACGATCAATTGATACTACAATATAAAAAAGATAGTATTGCATTTCTCAATAAAGAGATCATGCCTGGTTGTGAAAATTGCAAGATAAGATTACAAACTTCCATGGTAGATAACCAGAATAATTTATGGTTAGCTACAGAGAATGGATTGTTTAAAATTACGGCTACTCAAAATGCTTTTCAGGTAATAGAAAGAAATAATAGCATCAGAGGTATTCAGCAAATAGAGGATTGGCTATGGGTGGGAGGCTATGTAGGTAATAGACGGCATCAGCTAGAAACAGGTGAATCAGAGGTGTTTTTTAATCAGCCCAGTGCAGCGGCTTTTGGGTTTTATCAAGATAAAGAAGACCATATATGGGTAGCTGCTGGAGAATTTTTAGAATATGCACCTGATGAATTAACGCCCCATATTTACCCGTATAATAAACGTGCTGCTACCTGTTTGTTTTACAATCCTGCTAGTGATAGGTTGTTGGTGGGCATGGAAAAAGGAGTAGGATATTTTGATAAAGAACTCCAAAAAATTGTCTTATTCTCCTTGCCTTTTCCTTCTGAGGATATATTTGTACGGCAGATATTTTCTACTGATAAGGGAATATGGATCGCCAGTAATAATGGTTTATTCCTCTTAGACCACCAGACAGAAGCACTTATTCATCACTATACTACTTCGGATGGACTACCTACCGATCATATCAACCATGTTTATGAAGATTCCTTAGGCACACTTTGGCTAGCCACAAAAACGGATGGTCTTGTAAAATGGAATCTTGAAAAAAATGCTTTTAAACAATACACCACTGCTGATGGTCTTTCTAACAATACACTCTATGCAGTGTATGAAGACGACTATGAGAACTTATGGCTACCCAGCAATTATGGACTCATGCGCTTCGATAAAAACACCGCTTCTACCAAAGTATTCTTACCCAAACAAGGAATTGCCCATGAGGAATTTAACACCTATTCCCATTTTCAAGACAAGGAAGGTACCTTATATTTTGGTGGCTTAGATGGGGTGACTATTTTTCATCCTAAAGAGGTGCTGCAAATGGAAGAAGTGCAAACGAATCTATTGTTAACCGAAGTACAAATATTGAAAAGTGGAGATGATCATTTTGAAAATAAGACAGAGTCATTTAAGCAAGATGGGCAAATTACTTTGATGCCAAATGATCGTATTCTAGCAGTTTCGTTTAGTTTGTTGGATTATAATAATTCCTCTCTGAACCAATATGCCTATCAGATAAAAGGTTATCAGGATCAGTGGATATATACGAAAGAGAATAAAATTTCTTTAATAAATATTCCCTATGGAACATACCAATTAGTCATAAAAGGTAGAGGGGCCTCTGGTGATTGGTCTAAAGAAATATTAGACATCCCTTTGGTAGTACAAACTCCTTTTTATAAAAGATGGTGGTTTGCTTTTGCTCTTATAGCATTCAGTATTGGGCTAGTCATTATGGCAGCTAAATGGCGAATTGGTAAATTGGAAAAAGACAGAGAACGCTTAGAAACAGAAGTGCAAAAACGTACAGAAGTAATAGAAGCGGATAAACAAATCATTCTTTCGCAGTCAGAGAAGTTAAAAGAACTCGATAAAGCAAAAACAAAATTCTTTTCCAATATTACGCATGAATTTAGAACCCCGCTGACCTTAATTATAGGGTCAACGGAACAGCTCTTGCAGGAACCTAAGCAGGAGTCAAAAAGAAAAAAACATCGGATTTTAAATAATGCTAGACATCTATTAGGCTTAGTCAATCAATTGTTGGACTTATCCAAATTAGAGGTAGGGCGCATGAAAATAGACTTGTCAAGGGGAGACATAATAGGATATACCAAAAACTTAGTCGAACAATTGGAACCAATGGCAACCCGCAAAAGTCAACATTTAGCTTTTGTTCATAATACGATCGTCTGGAACACTATTTTTGATAAGGATAAATGGGACAAGATCATTTATAATTTACTCTCCAATGCGATCAAATTCACACCTAAAGAGGGGACTATTCAATTGTCTTTAAAGAAAATGAATCAAGGACAAAAAGAGTGGATTGATATAGAAGTAAAAGATACAGGAATAGGGATTGCTCAAGACCAGTTAAGTGGTGTATTCGATCGGTTTTATCAAATAGATGGTTCTTTATCTAGAGATCAAGAAGGAACAGGTATAGGCTTATCCTTAGTAAAAGAATTAGTAGAATTACAACAGGGAGAAATAGGGGTAACTAGCGAATTGGAAAAAGGGACTTCCTTTGCAATAAAGATTCCTATCCCTCAAGTCAGTTTTCCTATTTCAGACTTACCAGAGATATTACTTAGTGCTCCCACCAGTAGTAATGCTCCCACTAGTAGTAATCCTATAGCAGAAACAATCCCTACTACTGTCAATGCTACTCCTCAAAATAAAGAATTACTGAAATTATTGGTAGTGGAGGATAATACGGATATGAGAGCCTATATAAAAGAATGTATTGGTGAACGTCAGTACCAAATTCTGGAGGCTTCCAATGGTAAAGAAGGACTACAAGTAGCGATAGAAGAGATTCCAGATTTAATAGTTTCAGATGTGATGATGCCGGAGATGGATGGTTATCAATTTACATATGCTATCCGAACCCATCTTAGCACTTCTCATATACCTATTGTTCTGCTAACTGCTAAAGCTTCTCTAGAGAGTCGTTTGGAGGGCTTCCAACGGGGAGCGGATGCTTACTTAAATAAGCCTTTTAGTGTTGAGGAATTGAGGATACGAATAAGAAAGCTAATAGAAATTCGGCAGTTATTACAATTGCGCTATTCCAATGAGTCATATGTTCGTCCACAGTCCTCCAATAACACTTTTGCTAAAGAAGATGCTTTCATTAGTGAGCTGAAAATTTTTGTCAGTGAAAATTTGACCGAAGAAACGCTCAACGGAGAAATGGTTGGTAAACAATTTGGGATGAGTCGTATGCAACTCCATAGAAAACTAAAAGCCCTCACTCGCCAAACAACTAGTGAATTCATCAATAATATTCGATTAGAAAAAGCCCTCATATTATTACTGGAAAAACAGTATAATATTTCAGAAGTGGCTTACCAAAGTGGCTTTTCTTCTCCCAAGTACTTCTCCAAACTGTTTAAAGAGAAATATGGAACCACCCCTTCTAATTTTAATAGTTAATCAAATTGATCTTAGTTTAATAAGATAGCTGGTATTTTTGAAATACCTGCTATCTTGTCCGGCACAATTATCCGTAAGTAATCTATAATTTCCGTCCAAAATACCCGCTGTTACCAGAAAGGCAATATTAGTTACAAAACTAGGCACTTGGTTACAATAAGAGACAAATCAGTTACAATATTTTCCCCTGAAAATGCTCTCTAGCCATACTTTTGTGTCTGTAAGGCTTATTTTAAGCTATCAATAAATTACCCCATTTAAATCTTTTAACAAAAAGAAAAGTTATTAAAAAGTGAAGACCAAACATTTCTATGGAGTGGAAGACGATTTCTTTATTTCGATAAAGAAATCGGGATTCCTCTTTTAGAAAGGAGGAAGGTTTTTGCTATTATAATAGCATCCGATTTGGTTAAAAAATTAGAATATTGGGTTTTTTAGTCGAGTTGAGGCATTTGCTTCAAGCTCGGCTAAACTCAACAGTTCTAAATAATTGAAAATCTAAAAGGGAAGCCACCCCATACCGATATAGTTCTAGTGAATTTTATGACAGAAAAATTAGGTTAGCCAATCTGTTTTACTACCTATCAATGGATAGGCTTTTTTCAGAAAAAACTAAAATACATTTCTGAATATCACATTGTGAAACACTATGAAACCCTATTGAATCCTCAACAATATTACATTGTTGGGGATTTTTTGTAGCATAAGTAGTGTGACATTATTAATTATTGATTATTTTTCAGACGCTACTGAACACGCCTAATTAGCTAATAATCAGTAATTAATAATCAATCAACTGAAAAGCAAAGTTGTTAACTTATTTTTGTCAGACTACTTATGACTATAGAATGTTAATAATCTGTCCAATCCGAATCAAGGCGGTCATATCTGTCACACCTGCTCTAGCAATCATATTTTTCCGATGACGCTCTACGGTATTTTTGCTGATACCTAATTGCGCTCCAATTTCTTGATTACTCTTTTGCTGAGTAGCTAATTGAAGTATTTCTAGTTCTCTTGCACTTAAAATGTCTGGATACTCTTTTTTCGATCCATTGGAGAAATAGACTCGGGTAATTTTATTTCCTTGAAAAGGATAGGAAATTCGGTACCAAGCAAAGTCTGCTTTATAGAAACTGGTAATTTCTTCTACTTCAATATAGGAAAGCAGTGCTTTATTTGTCTCAGTAGTAGTAAGAATTTTTTGTTTTAATATTCCTGTTCTCCAACATTTCCATTTATCTTTAAATTTGATGCCACAACAGCATATGTCCGTTTGGGTACACTATTTATACCGTATTCAGTATATTTACTTAGGTAAGGTCAATTGCACTTGTTCAATTCGTTTTTTGCTAACGGAGATAATTTTGAAAGAACAAGGATCGGTGGGTATTTCCATGCCCTTTCTAGGTAGTCTTCCTCGCATTTCTAGAATAAGCCCTGCTAAAGAATCTGCATCGCCTCTAGTTTCATCAAAAGCATTAGTATCTAATCCTACTACTCGACATACATCATTCAGTAAGGTTTTGCCTTCAAAAATATAATTATAGTCATCTATTTTTTGATAATCAATATCTATATCGTCATCGAACTCATCTCTAATTTCACCAATAATTTCCTCTAAAATATCTTCCATGGTAACGATACCCGAAGTACCTCCATATTCATCCACCACAATCGCCATATGCATTCGCTTTTCTTGGAATTTTTTTAGTAAATCATCAATCTTCTTAGCTTCTGGAACATATAAGATTTCTGTTCGCAATAAGCGTTGCCAATCAAAATCTTCTTGCTCATTTAAATGACCGAGTAAATCTTTGACATATAGTAAGCCTTTGATATGGTCCAAATCTTCACCATAAACGGGTAGCCTAGAATAGTTAGATGCTTTGATAAGCGCCATCAATTCTTTATAAGAAGTTTCGGTATCTACGGCAATTACATCTACCCTAGCTTTCATAATCTGCTTTACAGCAACATCTCCAAAATGGATAATGCTTTTTAAGATGTCTATGTCTTCTTCTGAGTCTATACCATCATAGACCGTTAAGTTAATGGCTTCATTAACGTCTGTTTTACTGGTTGATTGGGCTGCAGTTCGTTTGGCTAGTCTTTTCTCCAAGCCATCACTCCAAGAAACCAAAATATTACTAATTGGGCTGACCATTACTCTCAGTCCTCCCATAGGAATCGCCATGATACGGGATAACCGAACATTGTTAATCTTGGCATACACTTTAGGGGCTACTTCTCCAAAAAGTACCAAAGCAAAAGTTACTGCTACCGTAGTAATTAATAAATTGATGGCATTTGCCAACGAACCGATAGACCAGGGTAAAAACGAAGCAACATTCAATAAATTGGTTGCCCAGCCTTTACACAAATCTCCTGTAAAAAGATTACCCAATATATAGTCAGAGAAAATGACGATGGCAATATTAATAAGGTTGTTCCAAATCAAAATTGTTGCTAGTAAAGATCGAGGAGTTTCTAATAATTTTATGATGCGTTTTGAGGTAGGAGATTGTTCATTTTTTAGTAATTCCAAATCATTCGGAGATAAGGAAAAAAAGGCTACTTCTGAACTTGAAATAAGTGCCGAACCAATCAACAACAGCACGACAAAACCACTAGCAAACGCAATACTAAAAGGCGATGCGGTAAGAAAGAATAGAGAGGAAAGAGCGTATAGGCTATCAACAAGGTCGAGACCTGGTTCCAATTAGAATTTGTGTTGGTGAATGAATAGGTGCCAGGGTTAGGAGTCAGGGGTCAGATAGGAAAAATACCAACCTGACCTCTGACTCCTGATCACTGATTCCTTTTTAAAAAGGTAAATCATCCTCTGCCACCTCCGAAGTTGCTGTTTCAGCAGGCGTAGAGGACGCAGTGCTTGGGGGCGCGTTGGTAGCTGGAGTTGTATCATTAGCTTCATAGGTAGGTGGTGCACTTGCCGCATCTGGGAAACTAGAACTATATCCACTTCCACCAGTTCCTTCTTTTCTTTCTAATAAGCGCATCATATTAGCTACTACCTCCGTCGAATATCTATCTTTTCCATCTTGATCTTGCCACTTTCGAGTAGTTAGCTTCCCTTCTATATATACTAATTTTCCTTTTTTTAGATACTGCTCTGACCGTTCCGCTAAATGTCTCCATAGAACGACATTGTGCCATTCTGTCTGCGTAACCCACTCGCCACTTGTTCTATCTTTATAATTTTCATTGGTAGCAATTCTGATTTTTGCTACGGCAACCCCATTTTCTAGTCTTCTGACTTCTGGGTCTGCCCCTAAATTGCCGATTAACGTTACTTTGTTTACCATTGTGAGTGTAGTTTAGTTTTCTTTTGAGGGGTCAGGAGTCAGGGGTCAGGGGTCAGGTTGTATTTTGTTTAAGCGAGAAGGATATTACTACTATTGAAAAGTAGTGATTTTTCGATTATACGAAATAGTCTGACTCCTGACCCCTGACCCCTGTCGCCTCACAATTAATATAGTTCTAAATATAGGGTTTTATCTTTTAAATACCAATCTATGATTTTAGGGAATGCAAAGTTAGGAATGTTTTTTTGATTGATTCGGAGAAATGAAGCAGGAATATCTAAAGAATCCAGATTAATTGAAATTTCCCAAAATACGGCGATGATCTTTTGGTGGGTGAGTTGTTGTTTGAAGGGCTTAGTGATTTTTGTAATTTCATAGGATTGATGGTTGGTTATGTTTAGAAAATCAGGCTGTTGAATGAGGGCTTCTTTGCTCAAGATGGTAGAAGATTCTACTAGAGGAAATTGATACAGGTTTTGCCAAATATCTTTCTCCAGTCTTTTTTGTAGGAGTTGTTCCTGGCCCATTTTTAAAATCAAATAATTAAAAAATCGCTCTCGTTTTTTTAGCTTTTTTGATTTGATGGGTAATAGCGTAATTTTTTCTTTTTGATGGGCAATACAGCTTTTTTGAAAAGGACACTTATTACAATCAGGATTGGCAGGAACACATTGGGTAGCCCCAAAATCCATAATCGCCTGATTGTATTTTCCTGCTAACTTCGAGTCTAATAATTCTTGGGCTAGTCTAGCAAATTCTTTCTTCCCTATGGTCGTATCAATCGGTGTTTCCATTCCAAATACCCGGGACAGCACTCGATACACATTTCCATCTACCACGGCATGAGGTAGGTTATAGGCAAAGGATGCAATAGCTGCAGCCGTATAAGGACCAATACCTTTTAGTTTTAAAATTTCTTCGTGAGTAGTAGGGAAAATCCCATTTAATTGATAAGCGATAAACTTAGCAGTCGTATGTAAATTCCTAGCCCTAGAATAATACCCCAAGCCTTCCCACAATTTCATCACGGTATCTTCGGAGGCATCTGCTAAGTCTTTGATAGTCGGAAAATGTTTTTTGAATTTTTCAAAATAAGGTAAGCCTTGGGCGACTCTAGTTTGCTGAAGAATGATTTCAGAGAGCCAGATGTAATAGGGATTTTTTTCGCCTTTCCACGGTAGAGGGCGGTCGTTTTTATCGAACCATTTTAGGAGGGTTTTGGAGAAGGCTTTTTTCATCGCAGATTTCGTTGATTTTGTAATTGATTTCGCAGATTAGGTTTTAATGATTAATAGATTTTTGCGGATTAGTCATTAGACTTACTCGTTAATTTGACAATGTTAGATTAGGAGTTTCGATAATCTGAACTTCGCATAGACAACTAATCCGATGAACTGAAAGTCATCAGATTAGACGTTTTCGTTTAATCTGATCACTCAAAGTGGTCTGATTGATAGATCATTAACTCACTCTATTAGTTTAATTGATAAGCTAACATTGTCAAGTTAAGAAAGGAGGTAGCCGAAATTTAGATCTTGAAATGACAACGCCATATCTGCCAAAATCATAAAAAATCTTACTTTATCTCATCAGCGAAATCAATTCCAAATCAGCGGAATCTGCGATTCAAAAAACAGGTAGCAAATCAAATTCGTCCAACCGTTGCTGAGTCCGCTCAAAATTCCGACTAATTCCCAATAAATAGCCACCACCTCCCGCACCACAAATTTTCAATTTGAAATCAGCTGATGCCAATCCTTTTTTCCAAACCGCTTTAAAATCATCAGGTATCATAAAATCAAAGTAGGATAATTGAAAAGCACTAATGTCCGTAAATGCTTGGTACAATAACCGCCAATCATTTTTTAATAAAGCGGTAATTGCTTCATCCACTTTTGGTACTAGGTGGTCAGCACATTGATTTGCATATTTCGGGTACTTACAGCGTTCCAGAAAACCAGTTACGTAGGGGGCTGTTTGGCGAGGGATGTGGGTGTCTAGTAAGAATAGGGTGTTTTTTTTCGTCTTCTTTAATCCCATCCGATGGCTACGCCGTCGGATGGGAGGGGGTGGCTGATCGGATGTTTTAGACATTGGATGGGGATCTATTTTTTTTTCTTCTTCTTTTGGAATAGTTGGAGTAGGGATTTCTACTAGTTGAATGTTATTATTGTTAGCAATCAGTAAAGGTTGATTGACATAGCAAACCAAAGGGTCTATACCAGAGCTTTGTCCATGAAAATAGCTTTCTAATTTGCCAAATAATTTCTTTAGCACCAGCAGATCGGTGGCTTTGGAAATGGCATAGCGATCATAAATAGCAGCACACAATGCCCCTGAACTCCCTAAGCCATAACCCGTTGGAATAGAAGACTTAAAATAGAGTCCGTTCTCTATATCTGAAGAAAAACGAGCTAGGTCTAAAACAGGGCTTAACTTTTGATTGTTTAAATAGTCCAAGAACTGCGGTAATTGTTGCTGCCGTGTAGCGATAAGCTCCTCTGCCTCCGCAAACTGCCAATTACCAAAATGGCTAGTTAGCGGCATTGCAAGGGCTTGTGAACCTTTTACTACCGTATGTTCTCCGAAAAGTAATATTTTAGCGTTATACAATTTGTTGGTATTGTGGTGTTTTGGTTTTATGGTTTTATGGTTTTTAGGCCATATGCCAGAATACCAAAATACCAAAATACCATAACACCAATAAAAACATGACTAAACGTACCATTCCCGTATTGGACCTCACGCAATTTACGGAGGGCAATGCGTCACAAAAAAAAGCCTTTGTGGAGACTTTAGGAAATGCTTTCCACGAAATCGGGTTTGTCGCCATCAAAAATCATGGAGTGTCCCAGCAATTAATTGATGATTTTTATGCGGCTTCTAAAGCATTTTTTGCTTTGCCTGTAGCTACTAAAAGAAATTACGAAATAGCAGGCTTAGCAGGACAAAGAGGCTATACTTCCTTTGGAACGGAACATGCGAAACATTCAGAAGTTCCTGATTTAAAAGAGTTTTTCCAAATTGGGCAAGAGGTAAAGGGAGATATTCCGCTGCGGTCGAATACGCCTGATAATGTACGAGTAGCGGAAATTGACAATTTCTTGGATTTGGGGATTCAATTGTATCGAGCTTTTGAAAAATCAGGAGGGGCTTTATTAGAAGCGATTGCCATTCATTTGAATTTAGCAGAAGACTATTTTACTAATAAAATTTACAATGGCAACAGCATTTTAAGAGCCATCCACTATCCACCTATCCAACAAGAACCTAAATCTGCTATTCGAGCAGAACAACATGAAGATATTAATTTAATCACCTTGTTAGTAGGTGCTTCTGCAGGAGGATTGCAGTTATTGGATAAAGACAATATTTGGCAACCCATTATGCCTGAAAACGATGAAATCGTGATTAATGTGGGCGATATGCTACAACGATTAACTAATAATTACCTAAAATCTACCACGCATCGGGTAGTGAATCCACCTAAGGAAGAATGGCATAAACCTAGATTATCCATTCCTTTTTTCTTACATCCTAAGGGAAATATGGACTTAGATTGCCTTCCACAGTGCGTAACGGATGAAAATCCGCTACAATATGAGACAATTACGGCAGGAGGATACTTAGATGAGCGCTTACGAGAAATCGGTTTGAAAAAATAGAGAGTTGGTTGAAAATGATTAACTTTGTATAGAACGGTTTTAAGATCGCTACGCTGATAGAAGGCAGACCATTTCATTGTCAGAGGTCAGATTTTGATGTTGACAAGGTTTAATTCTGACAATCGTAGAAGGTCTGACAACGAAGTGGTCTGACAGCAAAGCGGTCTGACTTCTAAAAAAACATACATCATGAATTCTATATTCTTAGCTTTTTTACCAGGGGGGACGGAGATTTTCGTGATCCTTTTCGTGGTATTGTTATTATTTGGAGGTAAAAAAATTCCTGAATTAATGCGTGGCTTGGGTAAGGGCATTAAAGAATTTAATAGTGCTCGAGCGACTATTGAAAGTGAAATTAAAGAAGGAATGAAAGAAGCTCCTAAAAAAGAGGTTCAGTCTAATAGAGAGTAAGCAAGTATATTGATTTGGCAAATGACGAATGTCATTTGCCAAATCAATAATGAAATTACTCCAATATAATAATCTCTTCCACCTTGATCCCTTCCTCTGTTTGTAACATCAAATAATATACCCCTCCTTCCCATTGTTGGGTTTCTATCCTCGTTTGAATGGTATTGTTATCAAATGATTGTTGCCATAATTGTTTGCCTAAACTATTAAATATAAGTACGTCCCCGCTTTCTTTTCTATTGAATAAAGCAGTTAGTTGGATACCATTATAAGTAGGGTTTGGAAATACCTCTAACTGCTCTAGTGAAGAAATAGTAGGAACACTAGTACTACCCACAATAACCGCTGTCGCTATGGAAGAACAACCACTAGCATCGGTCACAGTTACAGAATACTCTCCGTTCGGCATATTCATAATAGTGGCATCCATTGCAATGGGATTGGTATCCCATTCATAGTTGTAAGGTGGTGTACCTCCACTTGCTACTGCCGTAGCTTCCCCATCTGTTTTCATATTATCTATTTCAATCGAAATAGCCTCTTCTGTTTTCGTAATAAGTACGGAAGCGGTAGTTACGCAACCCGTGCTGGTATCAAAAGCACCAATGATATACGTTCCAGGTTCATTAATGGTAGGAGTCAGCGTATTTTCTCCTTCCAATATATTTCCATCTTCGGTTTGCCATTGGATAGAGAGGTTGTCGTTTGGGACTGCTAAACTACCTTGAATAGTTATGGTAGGGGTTTCACAATTCAATTCTGCTTCAGAGATGATAGTAAGTTCTGGTGCTTTCACTTCTTGTATAACTACAATTTCATCAGAATCTTCGCAACCAGTAATTTCATTTCTTACCGTAAGACGATAAGTACCTGCTTCATCAACATTAATAATGGTAGTGGTAGTTGCATTGATAATGTTCCCATCTTGAGTCGTCCATTCATAGCTTATATTTTCTCCACTGGAACTAGCAGTGCCATTGAGAGTAAGCAAATCTGTATTACATCCTAGTACTATATCTTCTCCTAATACTGCCATTACCGTCGGTGTTTGAGAAATGACAACAGAGGATTTAGCATCACAGCCATTACTTCGATTTCTAACCACTAAACGATAAGTACCAGGTGCACTAACGACAGGCGTTAGGGTATTTTCTCCACTTTCTATTTTGCCATCTTCTGTTTCCCAAGTATAGGCAAAATTAGCTCCACTGCTACCAATACCATTTAAGGAGAGGGTAGTCTCATTACAACCTAGTGAAAGTGGGTCTCCTGCAAAAGCAGTGGGCATATTCATGTCTTGTACCACGCTAACGGTAGCGGTACTAAAACAACCATTAGTAGTATCCGTTACTCTTAGATTATAAGTTCCTGTTTGGTCCACATTAGGAGTAAGCGTGTTTTCTCCACCAACAATATTTCCGTCAGCAGTTGTCCATTCATAGCTGAATTCCCCATCATTACTACTACTGGAACCGTCTAACCTAGTTACTTCTTCTGCACAACTCAATTGTTTCGTGGTGCCTGCATTGGCGATAGGGAGGATTAAATTTTCTCGTACTTCTACCTGAGAAGAAGCACTACAACCAGTGGCATTGTTGGTAACCAATAAGGTATAAATTCCACTTGCTTCTATTGTTGGGGTTAAGGTGTTTTCACCACTAAATATTAATCCATTAGAGGTCGTCCATAAATAACTAAATTCTTCTCCTATACTTGCATCGCCTTCTAAATCAATGATAGGACCTTTACAATCAATTAGTTTAGAGGGACCCGCATTTACTTGTGGAAGTAATACATCTTTGGTTATAGTAACGGAGGTGGCTGAAGTACATCCATTGCTGTCTGTTACGGTCACTGTATGTTCTCCTACTGGTAATGCTACAGAAGAACCATCTACACTTCCCCAATTATACTGATATGGTGGTATACCGCCAGAACTTGCTACCGTAGCCAAGCCTTCTGGATTGTTGCAGTCTATACTAATAATGCTTTCAATTGTAAGTAATAATTCATTCGGCTCCGTTATTTGTGTAGATGCAGTGGCGGTAGTTCCCACAGCATCGGTTACCGTCACTTCATATTCTCCTGATGGCAAGTTATTTATTTGAGCCTCTGTTGATCCATTTGACCATGTATAGGTATAGTCGCCCGTCCCACCACTTACTTCAAATCTGATAGAACCATCACTTTCTCCAGCGCAAGACACATCTTGAAAGGCAATGAGTGTTGAAATTGACTCAACATTAGTTTGGGTAATTGATTTTGATACGGTTACAGGCACATTCAAATCCCCACTACTACCACTGCCATTTCCGAAAATAGAATTGATATAAAAAGTAATTTCTTTAGAAGCATCCGCTGGGGCGGTCCAATCTACTGTCCAACTGACCTCCTCCTTATCTTCAAATCGCAAGGCAGGTTTATGTCCGACATAGTTTCTACCTGAACTGTTCTTGATGGAAGAACTAGCTCCTGCATTTGAAAAATCACCAATATTATTGTTATCTGTATCTAAAGCGACCATTTGAAAACCAGCACGCGCTGGATTCCCGCTAGTCCTGTTAGCTTTTATTACTAAATTGTAAGTTGCATTAGGTTCCAATTGATCAGGCAATCCTAGTACATCCAAGGTACCTTCAAAATTATTAGGATTATTACCTGTGTGACAATTGGTACATGCACCATCTCCAGGCGCACCTGTGCGCCCATCTGGTGGAGTAGCGGAGTTACTTACTAGAAAAATAGTAAAGAATAGTAAGAAATAAAGTGGAGTAAATTGGTTCTTCATATGCCCTTTTATTGATTATCTAACTGAAAACTATACGCAAGTTCTGACAAACGGTTTTACTTTTGGATACTCGAATCCAACAATTATCTGACAATGTTGCAATACTTACAACAAAGAATCGCAAGTTTTAAATATGCCTTTACAGGAATGGCAGAAGTCATTCAAAATCAATCTAACCCCAAAATACATTTACTTGCTGCGTTGATTGTTATACTGGGTGGATGGTTCTTATCTTTTTCTAGCGAGGAATGGTGCTTGGTGGTTTTGTGTATTACCAGCGTGTTAGGAGCAGAATCTTTAAACTCTGCTATAGAGTATTTGACGGATTTAGTATCCCCTGAGTTTCATCCTTTGGCAAAGAAAACGAAAGATGCGGCGGCGGCAGGGGTGCTTTGGGTAGCTATTGGGGCTTTAGTGGTGGGGATGGTTATCTTTTTACCGAAAGTACTTGCCCTCATCCAGTGACTTTCTGTCACTTGATGAGTTTCTTCTAACATACGCTGTACGCTGGCACATAGGCTCCGCCTTGTGCCTAATATTTGCAAGGTTCAACCTTGCGGATAGTCGGCGAAAGGCAAAGCCTTTTCGCTAGCGGTCACTGGACCATGTTAATGTGCCTCCAACCAATTCTCCCCCACATCCATTCCAACTAGTATAGGCACTTTCAAATCAGGAATCGCATTTTTCATACAATCTTCAATGATGACTTTGACCTTTTCTAACTCCGGGCGATAAACATCAAAGACTAATTCATCATGTACTTGTAGGATGACTTTGGTTTTAAATTTCCCTTCCCTTAGTGCTTGCTGCACTTTTATCATCGCAATTTTTATCATATCCGCAGCCGTACCTTGTATAGGGGTATTGATGGCGTTGCGTTCTGCATGGCTGCGCATCATTCCATTTCGGGAGTCTATATCTCGCAAAATTCTTCTACGACCCATCAGCGTCATCACATGTCCTTTTTCTCTAGCATTAGCAACGGCCGTTTCCATATAAGATTTTAACCCATGATACTGCTCGAAATAGGCTTTGATTAATTCGCTGGCTTCTTTTCTTGGAATGTCTAATTGTTGAGATAAGTTGGTTGCCCCTGCCCCGTAGATGATACTGAAATTGACCGTCTTGGCATTGCGACGTTCATCTTTGCTTACTTCCTCCAATTCTTTTCCATAGACCTTAGCTGCCGTAGCTTGATGAATATCGTGCCCTGCTTGGAAGGCGCCCAACATAGCTTCATCTCCACTTAATTCCGCAATCAACCGCAATTCAATTTGGGAATAATCTGCAGCTAATAAAATATAGTCTTTGTCTCTTGGTATAAATGCCTCTCGCACTTTTCGCCCTTCCTCCGTACGAATGGGAATATTTTGTAAATTGGGGTTATTAGAACTCAGTCGCCCTGTGGCGGTCAGTGTTTGATTAAAAGAACTATGTAATCGTCCCGTTCTTGGATTGACCAGCTTGGGTAAGGCATCTACATACGTCGATTTCAATTTTGCCACACTTCTAAAGGCCAAAATCTGATTGACAAAGTCGTGTTCTTTTGCCAATTCTGTTAGTTTAGTTTCATCTGTGGAGTAATGCCCCGTCTTGGTTTTTTTCCAACGATAGGGAATTTTCATTTTATCAAATAAGACTTCTCCAACTTGCTTGGGCGAGGAAATATTAAAACGGACGCCTGCTTCTTTGTAAATTGCTTCTTCTGCATTGCGTATTTTAACCTCTAGATCTTTAGAAAAATCTTCTAAATAAGATTCATCTAAGTTCACGCCGTTGTACTCCATATCCACCAATGCCTTCATCAAGGGTTCTTCTATATCGTAGTAGAGTTTTTCTAAATTTTCTTTTTTTAGTTTGGGACGTAAAAAATCTGCTAATTGCAGGGTAATATCTGCATCTTCACAAGCATAAGGCACGACTTTCTCCACAGGTACATCTCGCATTGTCAATTGGTTTTTTCCTTTTTTGCCAATTAAAGTTGTAATGGAAATGGGCTGGTATTTTAAATAGGTCTCTGCCAAGTAATCCATATTATGTCGCAAACCTGGTTCTAATAAATAATGCGCCAACATCGTATCAAACCAAGTGCCTTTTACTTCACAACCATGCCAGCGTAAAACAATGGCATCGTATTTTATATTCTGTCCAATCTTAGTAATTTTTTCATTTTCTAAGACCTCTTTAAACTCTGCTACAATAGCTTTTGCTGCTGCCTCATCAGCCGTTGGAATATAATAGGCTTCATGTGGTTTAACAGAAAAGGATAAGCCCACTAACTCCGCTCTATTCGCTTGGATACTCGTCGTCTCTGTATCAAAAGAAAAGGCTTTTTGTTTTTTTAATAATTTCAATAAATCCTTTCTTCCTTTTTCGGTATCTACTAGGTGGTATTGGTGTTCCGTATTGTTGATGTTTTTATCTGCTACGGAATGAGCGGCAGGAGCTGAGGTTCGGGGACTAGTAGCGGAAGCAGCCGTTCCAGCAGAGGTGGGAAAAAGACTTCCTTGCTGACCTGCTTGCGGAGCGGTTTCCGAATCGCCTAGGATTTGTCGAGCTAGTGTTCTAAATTCTAATTCTTTAAATATTTTGCCTAAGCGATCTTTATCATAGGGTTCGATGATATATCTCTTTGCATCAAATTGGACAGGTACATTAATGTCGATCGTAGCCAATCTTTTTGATAAGCGACCTTGTTCTGCAAACTGCTCTACCTTTTCTTTCTGTTTGCCTTTTAGTTGATCCGTATTTTCCAAAAGTCCTTCTAAACTATCAAACTGCTTTAATAACTTCACTGCTGTTTTTGCCCCAATACCTGGAATGCCAGGAATATTATCAACGCTATCTCCTTGTAACCCCAAAATATCAATCACCTGTTCTACTCGTTGAATGTCCCACTTTTCTAATATTTCAGGAACCCCTAAAATTTCGATGCCTCGACCACTGCGAGAAGGCTTATACATGAAAATATTTTCAGAAACCAATTGAGCATAGTCTTTATCAGGCGTTACCATATAGACCTTAAAGCCTTCCTTCTCTGCTTGCTTAGCTAAAGTCCCAATCACATCATCCGCTTCAAAGCCCTCCTTCGTCACCACTGGTATTTTAAACCCTTCAATGATTTCTCGAATATAGGGTAAAGCTGTGGTGATATCTTCGGGTTGTGCCTCTCGATTAGCTTTATATTCTGGAAATACTTCATGTCGAAAGGTGCCTCCGGGCAAATCAAAAGACACGGCAATATGGGTAGGATTTTGATTTCGGATAACATCCCAAATAAAGCGGGTCATTCCTACGATACAAGAGGTATTGATGCCTTTGGAGTTAATCATAGGGCGAGCGATAAAGGCATAATGTGCTCGATATACTAAGGCGTGACCATCTAATAGGAATAGCTTTTTTTCGGACATTGGTGTGTAGTTGAAGGATTGGGATTTGAATCGCTGATTCCGCTGATTTTTAATTGATTTCGCAGATTAGATTTTCGAGAATATATTGATTTTA
>CALJIQ010000477.1 GCA_937973995.1 uncultured Saprospiraceae bacterium | reverse complement strand
AATCTGGTATCAAAGGCATGATGCAACGAATGATTCCAGAAGTCAAAGATGTGGTGTCGGAAATGGGCTAATAGAAATATCTCAAAAAAGAAAATTTTATAAAGGGTATGATGCTTTGTGTCATGCCCTTTACTTATTTTTAGACCACTTAATTTTTAACCACATTAGTGCACATAAGTTTTTTCACATTAGTACACAAAGTTGCTAATGTGACTTATGTGAATCCACTTATGTGTACTAATGTGGTTTTTAAAAACTACACATGAAAATCATCTCCTATAACGTAAACGGCATCCGCGCCGCAATGAAAAAAGGCTTAGTCGAATGGGTCAAAGAAAATGACTTTGACATCGTCTGTGTACAAGAAACCAAAGCGCAATTAGAACAAGTGGACATGACCCCTTTTGAAGAATTGGGATACCAACACTTCTGGCACTCGGCAGAAAAAAAAGGATATAGTGGGGTGATGACCATGAGCAAGCAGCAACCAGATATGGTAAAAGAAGGATTAGGAATTGAAAAGTATGATTTGGAAGGACGACTTATCCGAACGGACTTTGGCGATTGGACTTTAATCAATTGCTACTTTCCATCTGGTACTCGAGGAGGCGTACGCCAAGATTTTAAATATGAATTCCTGGATGATATTTATCAATGGATTCATACGTTGCGAAAAGAGCGACCCAAATTAATCTTAGTAGGAGATTATAATATTGCACACGAAGAGATAGATATCCACAATCCAAAAAGCAATAAAAAAACATCTGGCTTTTTACCGGAAGAACGAGCTTGGATGACCAAATGGTTTGACAATGAATTTACAGATGCTTACCGATTTTTACATCCAGAGAAAGTAGAATATAGTTGGTGGAGTTATCGGGCCAATGCTCGAGCCAATAATAAAGGCTGGCGGATTGACTATCAATCGGTCACTGATAATTTGAAGAACAATTTAAAAGAAGCGTATCATATGAATGATGCGATGCATTCGGATCATTGTCCTGTTTATTTGGAAATAAATATGTAAATATATTGTTATAAAAATCATATTACTGGATAAACGACGTTCCTTTTTGAAGAATGTCGTTTATTTTTTTGTCTTTACTTTTCTTTTGAATCGCAGATTTCTCTGATTTGGAATTGATTTCGCTGATGAGATTTTATTGATTGTACTGATTATTGCAGATCTAGCGTAACATAACTTCCTATCGTACATTATTCTCTATCATATACTTTTTCATAACCACGCTCTATGCTACAAGTCTAGGTTAGGGTCTTTTTTTTTATTCCACAGCTAGTTACAAAGTGTCCAGTAAAAGTAAGATCAGCAATAATCCTATTAAATCTAATTCATCTAATCAGCGAAATCAATTCCAAATCAACGAAATCTGCGATTCAAAAATGACACCCAAATGATCGACTTTCAGCGATAAAATTGTTGTAGAATAATAGTGGATAACTTGTGGAAAGCATGCATGAAATCCACACTTACTAACGAACCGAAACAGCGTGGAACAAAAGAGTGAAGTTCTCAACGAATTTCGGTATCCATATCCACTAAAAAAAGGAAGTTTTAGCGTTACCACATCGGAAAAGTTATGCTGTCTAAAAACTACTAACGAATTGTGGACAAGTCCCTAACTATTTGAAAATAAAGCAATTACTTTGCGAATAAGCTGTGGAAAAGACTAGTGGATATATTAATAATGAGAAGTACCACAAAAAAAGAAAAAACTTATCTACCAACTAACACCTATAATGATGAGGAGTTTTTTTAAAAATTAAATTATAAAATTCCATTAAGGAATATTAGTAGTGTGGATTAGTGGATTAAATTGTTTCAAGCCTCTAAAGAGGAAACATAAAAAGTCGGCATCTCTCAGCGTCAAAAAATATCAAGTAAGCAGCTCACTCAAAGTGAGTCGCTTACTAAGAAGCCAACAACATGATTAACAACACCATATCAAGACCCGTCAAAATCTGGTTATTCATCGGCGTATTAATGGTTTTTGTCCAGGTAGTAATCGGAGGCATTACCAGATTAACCGATTCCGGTTTATCCATAACCGAGTGGGCAGTGATTCAAGGGACCATCCCGCCTTTAAATGAAGTGGAATGGATAGAAGCCTTCGATAAATACAAAATAGCTGCTAAGAAACAATATGAAACCCTTCATGCGGGGATGACCTTACCTGAATTTAAAGTCATTTTCTTTTGGGAATATCTCCACAGATTGTGGGCAAGAAGTATTGGGTTCGTATTTATTTTTCCATTTTTCTATTTTTTATTCACCAAGCAACTACCCAAATGGCTACTGCGTCGATTGGGAATAGCGGTTGGCTTGGGAGCCTTAGCAGCGGCTTTTGGTTGGATTATGGTGGCAAGTGGATTAAATGATAATACTCGGACTTGGGTGAGTGCCTATAAATTATCCGTGCATTTGATTATAGCTACTGTATTGTTTGCTCATTTGTTCTGGACTTGGCTGATGGCTCGACAACCTCTTAGTACGGATCAACATTTGAAAAAATATAGAAACTTAGGATGGGTGATTACTGGAGTTTTATTAATACAGATTGTATTTGGGGGATTGATGGCAGGAATGCGGGCAGGATTGATCCATCCTTATTTTCCGATGTTCGTGAAAGGAAGCCAACTATGGGCAGCATTGTCAGCAACAGAAGTTATCAACAACGCCATCAACTATGAACCAGCACAATCGGTAAAAGCCTTTGTTCAAATTTTGCATCGTGGAACAGCCTACTTGTTGAGTGCATTGATCATTTATTTTTCGAGTCAATTATTCAAAAATCAACTTTCTCCACAATTGCGTCGAGCCAATATTGCTTTACTGATAATGCTTGGGATACAATTTTTATTAGGAATACTAACAATTATCAATTGCTTTGGTAAAGTACCGATTGCCTATGGTGCAATGCATCAGGCAGGGGCTTTATTATTATTGGCTTGTTTATTAAAAGTAAGTTATCAACTAAGAGTTAATAACTAATTGTGAATTGATGTTAGTAACTGTTAATAACTAGATAGTTTTTACTGTAACTGTTTATAACTATGTTAGTATGTTGATAACTAGTGTTTAATTTTGAAAAACTGTCTTCGTGCAAACATTGTTGATTGGATTATTTGCTATTTTCTGAACAGTGATAAAAGAATAATTAGTTTAATTATGTCTTTTATTTGCGTATTATTTAATAATTTTAATAAAATTACCTTGTTTTGGTGTTATTTTTTTAAACAAACCTTCCAACTTACTTTTGAAAGTCTGTTCCCTACTATCCTCTTCCATTAGGCAAAATTCTGCCATTATTATTAACAACTAAATTTTTTTACTAGCTTTATTATCAAATTAGTTTTAAGATTTTAATAAATGTACATTTTGCCTTGTGCCTCGTTGGCTTACGCCAACTCGGAACAAATAGGGATTTCAGAGGCAGGTCTTTCAAAAAGTGGCTTTGAAAAAGCCACTTTTTGAAAAACCTGCCTCTAAAGAACCCTTTTACGAGACGGCGAATAGCCGTCGAGTAAAACAGACATTTATTTATTTCATGCCACTTACTACTGGTGGATAATTTTTAAAATATCTACCAACTAGTAAATACGGATAATGAGTATTTTTTAAAATGCCTTTATCTCAATAAATTTCTTTTTCACGCAATTAGTACAAAATGAAAAACGCTGCTATCGTATGGACAGTTCTCTGTCTATACCTTCCTACCCTACTATCTTCCCAAATATTGATTAATGAATTTTATGCGGATGTTGCTTTAGGTAATGTTGGTGATGCCAATGGTGATGGTACTCGAAGTGCGAAAGAAGATGAGTTCATTGAACTCATCAATCCTACTAATGAGCCCGTAGTACTTGCAGATTATACCATTTGGGTCTCAGAAATTTTGCGACATACATTTGATTCCACTACTCTTTTTCCCAATGCAGCAATAGTTGTTTTTGGAGGTGGACAACCGATTGGTATTTTTGGAGGCAGTCAAGTAGTTGTCGCTAGTTCAGGTGCATTGGGCTTAGGAAATAGTGGTACCAAAGTAGAGTTGAAAAATCCCCAAGGTATGGTCATTGAAGAATTTATCTATCCCGATGAAAATACCAACACCTCATGGACTAGAGATCCTGATATAGTGGGTGGATTCAAATCGCATTTTCAAGTAGTCGCTGCTTATGGGATGCCTTTTTCACCTGGTGCATTAAATAATAGTTTTCCATTCAATAGTACGAGAAATACGTTAGTACATTTTCACCAAACCAAAGGGAATGCTACTGAAGGGGATAGTATTTTTAAATTGCCAATTTATCTAATCAACCCTTCTGCTACTACAAGCACCTCTGTAAGCATTGAAATTATTGATAGTACTGCCCCATTGGCTAACAATTTTTCTAATTTCAATACAACCATTTACTTCTCCCCTGATGAAAAAGGATTAAAATATTTGACGGTCCCCATCATTGATGATGAGCAGGTGGAAGGTGTTCAAACTTTTCAGTTTGCTATCGAACAAGTAGCAGGAGGAGAGGAAGCTACGATAAGTCTTCATAAACAATTCACCTTAACTTTAGAGGATAATGATTTTGATTTTCCATTGTTATTAAATGAAATACATGCAGACCCTGCAACGGGTATAGAAGGAGATGCGAATGGAGATGGTATTCGTGATGCCAAAGAAGATGAATTTTTGGAATTTGTCAACATCAGTGAAGAGGTATTGGATATTTCTAATTTTAAAATTTTTGATGCGGATGCCTTGCGGCATGAAATTCCATCGGGAACAGTTGTGGCACCTAACCAAGCATTTGTAGTTTTTGGTGGTGGACAACCAATGGGAGATTTTGGTAATGCGATTGTTCAAACAGCTAGTAGTAGCAGCTTGAATTTATTAAATACGGAAGATAAAATTGTATTAAAAGATACCAATGGCGTAACAGTTTATGCTTATTCGTATGGTGTAGAGGCATCTGATAATCAATCTATTACTCGGTATCCCGATATAATGGGTGATCTTGAAACGCCCCACTCAACTGTCGGCAATGGAAACTTGTTTTCTCCAGGGACAGGGGTAGAGGCTGTTGATTTTTCTACTACCGTTGCTAGTCAAGAAGTGCTTATTGAAGAAGAAATTATTATTTTTCCAAACCCGACAGACGGTTCTTTTTATGTAGAAAGTTCTTTAGATTTTCTAAAATTGGAAATCTTCAACTATCAAGGACAGCGACTGCTGGTTACTAAAGAACGATTGATTACTAGAAAATTAGAAACAGGAATTTATTTTTTGAAAATATACACAGAGGAAGGATTGATAATGAAAAAAATAGAAGTGTTGTAGTTGGAAGTTATCAGAAGTGAAGATTACAAAAGTTTTTAAAACTTTTGTAATCTGTTTCTCGCACAGTCTTCTGAATTAAGTGCGACCACCCCATTTCTCCACCATCTGATAATCCAAATAATAAATAAACTTAACCGACAAACTATTTGTCTGAGGGGCTTCCCAAAGATTATCAAGATTTTTTAAATAGCCGATGGTAGATAAGTCATCACTATTAAAGATAGAATTTTTCCAAACGATAAATAAATCGCTGCCAGGAGAAAATCGCCAACGATAGACCATGTCAATCGTAAAGGCATTGAAATTATTATCGTGAAAACTATCGTAATCAGTCTGCCCTAAATGCCCATCTTGTTGTAATAATTTGAAAGCATCGTATTGTACTCTTGACCAATAATGTCGGAGTCGAAAGGTCAATGCCATCGTAGGACTAAAGTTATAATTGGTATTAAAAGTAGTTTCTAAAGTTTTACGATCTCGGATACCAAAGATCACATCTGTTTGATTATCAGTATCTAAAGTGTTTACAAAACCGACATCATTTTTTGCAATATTATTTTGGAAATCTAATCTAAAATTTAATTTATCACTCACTCGGTATCTCGGTGCGACACCAAAAATAATTCGATGTCTTCCCGTTTCATTAAATTTACCAAAGCGTCCGAAGAATCCAAAAGCCAATTTTTTGCGCTGATCTGTATTGATATTCACTCCAAAGAAATTGAAGGAAGGCTGTCTATAAAATCGACCTGCTACTCTTGGCTCGAAGTAATCATAAGCAGCAATAGGTTCATGATAGGTGAAGAGATTCATTTGCCAAAAACTTTTGGTTTGTGCCCAGGCAAAAAAGTTGACTCCGTATTCCGTAAAATTATTGGGTTTATAGAGTCGTCCATATTGTTGCCATAAACCGATACCTCCCCTATTGAATTTTCCAAAAGGCTCAAATTTCATATACTCCATCCAAAGCTGAACAGAACGCTCATTATTATTATTTAAAAATCCTAAGTCGTTGGGATCATAAGTATCACTTTCTTCTGAATATTCTATACCCGCTTGAAATTTTCCACTCGTTTTTCGAATACCAAGAGATGCCTTATGACCCAAATCTGTTTGGTCGGTAAAATACTTTTGACTCAAAGCCGTGTTTCCTTGAATGGAATAAGAGTTGGCTTTATTTTGTAATTCAAAAACAACACCTGTGACATTGGCATCATAGTCATCACTAAACCGCATTACGTTTGTATTGATTAAAGTGACATACGAATTGTTTTTTAGATTTTGATCAAAGACCGTAACATTGTAATTGGTAATGGGGCTAGTTTCAATACTTCTTTTCGCACCTGTTTCTAAATCTTCTATAGTTGCATATTCTCTAGCAGAGACCGCATTGAAAATTCCAATACCTAATCCCTTTTGCGTTCGGCCAGATACCTTTGCGGCATTGATTAATTGTGTTTGTTGAGGATTATTGACGATCTCTTCTGTAGAAGTTAGTTGACTTTCTACATTGTAAAAATTGATAGGTGTTCCCCCTACTCTTCTAGAATAAAATAAATTCCCTTTGTTAAATAACTCTAAACCTTCCGTGAAAAATTGTCGGTTCTCATCAAAGCGAACTTCAAAGGGAGACAAATTCAATACTTGGTTATCAGAACGCGCTTGACCAAAATCAGGGATCAAAGTCATATCCAACGTAAAGGCATCGTTGATGCCATACTTGACATCCATACCTGCATTAAAAGAACGTCCCCAAGAGGTAGAAGGGTCTGCAGATTTATCTTTATAATTCTCTCCATACACTGCGACAAAAGGAGTGGCAGATAATCGGACAGGCGATTTAATATTTTGAATACCAGACAGTTGACCAAATTGATTTAAAAAACCATTCTGAGCGGGATCAATTTCACTCCAAAAGCTTTTCTCTTGGTTTCTTTGTATCAAACGGGCGAAATTAATGCCCCAAGTATGTTCCGCCTTGTTAGGGAATCGGATAGCCGAATAGGGAATTTTCATTTCTACCACCCAACCTTCGCTTGTAATTTGAACAGCACTGTGCCAAACCGCATCCCAATTTTCATCCTCTCCAAAAGCAGAATATTTAGCATCGAATTGTCCTCCTGCTGCAGTCACAATAAAGCCTTCTCCATTGATACCATCTTCGTATGGACTTAGAAAAACGCCAAACCAATCACTATTACCAATTCCATCTCTTTGGGTGATTTCTTTTAAAATACTATCTGGTCGAGTGTCATATAACATAGCTCCTACGTAAATCGCTGCATCGTCATATAGTACTTTAATTTCAGATCGTTGAGAAGGCTTTTCTCCAGGGTTGGGTTGATTGACAATTAGGTCAGTTGCAATGGTGGCACCCTGCCAATCCATTTCCGTTAATTCGCCATCAATTTTAAAGGAAGTATTTGTTCGGGAAGTTTTTAATTGTTTTTTGGTAAGGTCTAATTGTTGGGCAAAGACATAGCCATGAAAGCTTATTGCCAATAAGGCAATGAGTAATTTCTTCATCGGGTGTTTCTTAATTTAGTTGGTCTTTCAACCTCGGTGATTTACAGTCGGATAAAAGTAATATTTATAATAGACAAGTTCGTTAAAACAAGGTTGCATAGTTGTTAACGAGTTATAAAAATAAATAGGTGATAATATTGGTGAGCCTTTGCAGTAGGGTGCATATTAATATAGCAGGAATCATTCCAGTTGGGAGACAAGAGCTTATAAACGAATACCATTTACCATAGGAACTACGTATCGGACATCTCGAAGGTGTCCGATACGTAATCAATTAATTCTTCCGCCACTCAATATTCCGCCCAGGTGTATAAGGCGCACCCGCTGCTTCCAATTTTCCTTCTAACGTTTTTATTTGAGTAACCAATGTTTGTATTTTTTGTACTTGCGGTTGCAATTCTTTAGTAGCAATTCGGTAAGCTTCTTTAGCAGTAGTCGTTGGATCAGAAGTAGAATCAAAGCCCGCTTGCGTCGCCCAAATTCTGGAGGAAAGAGACGCCAAAGAGGGTTGATCTAATCTGCTTTTTAAGCGATCTCCATAAAATAATTTTCTAATAGAAGCTAACTCTTTTTCTACTCCTAATAGCTCTTGCTCCAATTCTGCAGCTGGAGCAGGCATGGTATAAATCGCTTTTCGGATATGTTTTAGCTTATTAGAAAGATCGCCCATTTTGCTAGTAGTTCCTAAAAACTGACGCTGCAATTCTGCTAAGTCTTTGTGGAAATCTGTTAACTCTTTGATGTTATCTGCACGTAAAGTAGTACCACCTAAGGATCTGATAACGAAAGAGGTAGGTGCTACTAATTCCGTTAGTTTACCATTAATGCTTTGAGATAAACTAACCGTATAAGAACCGGGCATGGCTAAGAAGCTAGTTTCAGGAGGATTGCCAAAAATATTTTCTCTAGAAGGTCGTAAACTGATAGGTCCAAGGTATGCAATGCGCCCATCCCAAGTAATTCTATTTACTCCTTTTTTCAATCCTGTTTTTATTTTTCTAACAACATTTTCATTGATATCACTAATGGTGAATAAAAAGTAAGGAGCTTCTTCATTTTGTTCTGCTTCTAATTCTTCATAGCTTGGATAAGGCGTATCCTTCCCTTCCTTAATGGCTTTCTTTTCTTTTTCTTGTCGTTGCTCTTTCAGTGTTTTGTATTGCTCTTTTACAAAATAAGTAAAGGTCGCACCGATAGGTGGATTTTTGGCAGCGTAGTAACTGTCTCCTTGAAAAGAGTTGCCTCGTAAACCAAGCGGTGTTCGCTCCACAAATATCAATCCGTCTGTGATCGGAAAAATATGAGCATCCTTAGCCAACACTTCTTCAGAAGTATTTCGTAAAGAAGAATAGTCATCCAATACATAAAAGCCCCGACCAAAAGTGGCTAATACTAAATCATTTTCTCGTTCTTGAATCGCCATATCTCGTACGGCAATAGTGGGTAAGCCTGCGCTTAATTTTTTCCAATGCCCTCCTCCATTATTGCTAAAAAAACAACTATACTCTGTACCAACGAACAATAAGTTTTTATCCACATGATCTTCTGCAATCGTGTAGGCAGTACCTTTTGCTGGAAGATTATTTGTAATGCTTCTCCATGTCAATCCTTTATCCGAACTCTTATAAACATAGGGTTTAAAATTCCCTCTTTTGTGGTCATTGAAACAAGCATAGACCACATTCTCATCATGCTGGGAAGCAACAATTTGATTGACATAAGTATTAGCAGGTACACCAGAAATATTAGCTTTTTTCTGCCAATTCTTTCCCCCATCTGAACTGACTTGAATCAAGCCATCGTCCGTACCAACGTATAATAAATCTTGATTCAAAGGACTTTCATGGAAGGCAACAATGGCACCATAAACAGAGGTAGATTGATTTTTCATCACGGCATCGATGCTTTGCACTCGACCCATTACTTTCAATTTGTTTCGATCAATTTGTGCGGTTAAATCAGGACTGATAACGTCCCAAGTATTTCCACGATCATCACTTCGGAATAATTTATTAGCCGCAAAATAAATCCGACCTTTTACATGGGCAGAAGTTTGTAGTGGGGCATCCCAATTAAAATTGTAAGCCTCTTCTCCTTCTTTTGGTTTCGGTTGGATGCTCATATTTTCTCCACTTGCTTTATCGTATCTAGTTAAGCCTCCGTACTGATATTGCGCATAGACGATATTCGGATTATCTGGATCAATTGCACTTTCAAAACCGTCGCCTCCTTGTGTTACAAACCAATCTGAATTTGGAATACCATTGCCATTTCGAGTGCGAGAAGGACCGCCCATACTAAAGTTATCTTGCGTTCCACCATAGATATAATAAAACGGTTCGGTATTATCAACTGCTACTTTATAGAATTGCGTAATAGGCAGATTGGCTTTAAACTGATAAGTTTTTGTTCCATCAAAACTCTCATAAATTCCTCCATCACAACCCACTAGCATATAATTGGGATCGTCTGGATCAATATATAAAACGTGATTATCCACATGCTTCCAACGCTCATTTATTTGTTGAAAAGACTTTCCTCCATCGGTTGTTACATGATTCCAAGTGGACATAGAATAGACGGTTTCTGCTTGAGTAGGATGCGCAAAAATCTCTTGATAGTAATTGCCCGACGTAGTGTAGCTACTTCTTTTTTCCCAGCTTGCTCCCCTATTCGTAGAACGATAAAAGCCGCCTTTGCCTTGCGCTGCTTCCACTATCGCATAAATATATTCTGGGTTAGCTGGAGAAATCGCCAAACCAATTCGACCCATTTCCACACTAGGCAAACCACTATTTATTTTTGTCCAAGTCTCGCCCCCATCGGTACTCTTATGCATACCGCTACCTGGTCCGCCACCCACATAGGTAAATACATGTCGGCGACGTTGGTGCATACTGGCATATATGACCTCTGGATTTCTAGGGTCCATTACTAGATCATTTGCTCCTGTGTGTTTATCCACTGTCAAGACAGCTTTCCAAGTTGCTCCCCCGTCGGTCGTTTTATAGACTCCTCTATCGCCTCCTTCGCTCCACAAGGGACCAATGGCAGCCACATACACCACATTAGAATTATCGGGATGCACAATTATTTTCCCGATATGCTCCGAGTTTTTTAATCCCATATTTTTCCAGCTCTTTCCACCATCCATAGATTTATACACGCCATCTCCAAAACCTACCGAGCGTTGGTTGTTATTCTCCCCTGTTCCTACCCAAACGGTATTGGTATTATTAGGATCGAGCGTTACACAACCTATCGAGTACGAGCCTTGTCCATCAAAAATGGGTTGGTAGGTCGTACCTGCATTAGTTGTTTTCCATACGCCACCTGAGGCAGTCGCCACATAATACATACTCCGATTATCTGGATGTACCGCAAAGTCAGAGATTCTACCCGACGTCATGGCGGGTCCAACGCTTCGCCATTTTAAACCAGACATGCCTACTTTATCTAGGTAATGTTTGGCGGCGGTGACGGCTTGGTCTTTTTTCTTTTTTTGGGCTAGTGCTGGTTGACAGCCGATGAAAAGGATTAGGGAAAATAGGAGTAGGAATCCACTACTTATTTTTTTTGATATTGTATTGTACATGATAGTTAAGTATTTGAATTAGGGTTGGGTAAGTTCTCAATGTTGAATTTTGAATGATTGAATTTTGAATGAAACGCAATGCAATAGGACGAAAACACTAAGATTTAAGGGGCATCCATTCAAAATTCAAAATTTTTCATTCAAAATTGAGAACTTACGGGTTGGGGTGTACAAATATAGGTTCTGAATCGCAGATTCCGCTGATTTTTGATTGATTTCGCAGATGAGATGTTATTTGATGGCAGGGATTTTTTCAGATTATACATATGCCACCATGTGAAATCTGCCAAAATCAGAAAAATCTTTTACATCTCATCTGCGAAATCTATTTCTAATCAGCGGAATCTGCGATTCAGCACGAAGGCTTAATTGTAAGCCGAGAAAAAGTTAGTATTTTTAAGGAGTGGATGAATGGATGAGAATAGGCGTTTAGTCTGGCTCGTGCCTTAATTATTCATACAGTTCTGAGTTATCACTAGCTGCCAACGCTATTATAAAATCAGCAATTCGATTCGCACAAGCCGACAGGTACTTTTTCCCTTTCTTGGCAGTTGCTTTAGCGGGATTTCCTACACCTGTATCTTTGGTCACTTGCGTCCATTGTCGCTGTGCTGTCACCCACCCTTCTTGAAAAGCTTTAAATTTAAATTTCTTGGCAGCTCCATCTCCAGCTTCGGAAAGTGGTAAGACTAGCGATTTATCAATATGTAGAATAGCACTAGTTTCCATCTCGCCAGCGTGGTCGCCTGGTTCATCAAAGTACTCATTCCAATCGACTGCTTGGTACCAATTCGCCCAACAGACAAACACTTCTGGGAAATGGAAAGAGAGTTCTCTGATCATGGTTTTGAAGTTATTTCCCCCATGTCCATTTAAGATAACTAGCTTCTTAATGTTATGTCTAGCCAATACATCCACCACATCTTTTAAAATAGCCAATTGGGTGCTTGGATTAATATTCATACAGAGTTTCACATCTAATTGCCCAGTATTAATACCAAAGGGGATGCAGGGTAAAACAATCACCTTTGCGCCTTTCTTCCATGCTTTTTTAGCTGCTGCTGCTGCTACAAAATCTACTTGGTAATTATCGGTAGCATAAGGCAAGTGATAGTTGTGGGCTTCGGTAGCCCCCCAGGGTAAAACGGCTACTTGATAGTCGGTGTCTTTTACAGTTTTCCAATTGGTTTCGGCAAGTAGGTAGGGTCTTGGTTTTTTCATGTTTGATGCTTTTTGTCTGCTAAATAAAAAAGGGTTCATCCCATGTAAAGATATGGAATGAACCCTTTTGTAGAGAAAATTCATGAATTTTCTCTATGCCGTACGCCGTATCACGAATTACACCAGATCACGGATAATTCACACGAAGGCGAATCGTTTTGATCGTATGGTCATATCTATCCATTAATCGGACCAAATAGATACCGATGGGTAGATTAGAAACATCATATTGATTGCTAGTATTTGCCCAAAAGGACTTAACTGGGCGACCTACGATGTTATACACCATTAGGCGATTTACATTCGCAGCATCCGTTAGCGAGATATATTGACTAGTAGGATTTGGATAAATTTTGATATTAGGCTTATTGGTGAATCTAGTACTAGTGGTAGTGAAACCTGATGATTTGATATCAAATTTCGCAGTCACAGTATTAGTTGCATCACCATCATCTGTCAATTTTATTTCAACAGAAGTGGCTCCTTCCATTCCTAATGGGTAACCATATACGCTAATATCAGCTTGCTCCATAGAATCTAATTCAAATTCAAAAGCTTCTACACTAGGATCGTAGCATAAATTTTTATCACAAAAAGCCGTACCCCAACCTTCCGAAATAGAAACTACTTTCCGTTCCCATTTAACCAGCCTTTTTTCGGGAGAATCGTTGAGAATCGTTGTTTTGGCGATAATGGCATCATCATCTTTTGTACCTTCGGCAGAAGAGGATTCCGCACCTAATACCAAGGTAACTTGGGCAGATACTTGAAGGAGGAATAAAGATGTAAGAAATAAGAGTAAAATTTTCTTCATGCACTATGGGTGTTATATTGTTGTAAATCGGTTGATTGTAAATAATAACCAAAGTTATTGCCAAAATAAAGGAAAAGTTACATTTGTTCAACGGTATTCTTTGATTTAATACCTTTTTAACAAGAGGATCAACTTTTCGTCTTTTCAAGGACAACACGAAGGCTTTTATTATTCAAAGACAAAAGAAAAAGAACAAAGTTGGTTAAAGTAACCTCTAATTTGAAGAAAGATGCTTTCTTTTGAATACAAGTGTTTGAAAATAGCATCTTGTTACCTTGAAATGTCAGTTCTGGCTCAGAAGAATTACCATAAATATAATAATTTTTATTATTTATTTTGTATTGACTATTAGTGAACTTAACAATAGGCTAGGTGAACTTACTACTTTTATGAGTCAAGTAACTTAAAAGTGTACTCAATTTATTAGCTTAGAGCTTTCAATTAAAAAAACCTTTTATGCATATAGCAATCATTGGAAATGGAATCAGTGGTGTAACGGCTGCCCGTTTCATTAGAAAACTAAGCGATCATCAAATCACCCTTATCTCTTCCGAAACGGATCATTTTTTCTCTCGAACGGCATTGATGTATGTGTATATGGGGCATATGCGCTATGAGGATATTAAGCCTTATGAAGATTGGTTTTGGAAGAAGAACCGGATTGATTTAAAGCGAGCCTATGTTTCTAAAATTGATACCGCTAATAAAAAATTAGAATTACAAGGTCAAGGAGAGTTGCCTTACGATAAGCTAATCATTGCTAGTGGTTCTACACCTAATAAATTTGGTTGGCCTGGGCAAGATTTAAAACGGGTACAAGGGATGTATTCCTACCAAGATTTAGAAGGGATGGAGGCAGCGAGTGAAGGATTGAAGCGAGCGGTTATTGTAGGAGGTGGTTTAATTGGTATAGAGATGGCGGAGATGTTTCATTCAAGACATATTCCCGTTACGTTTTTAGTACGGGAAGATAGTTATTGGGATGGCGTATTACCTGGTGAAGAATCCGCTATGATTAATCGGCATATTGTGGAAAACGGATTAGATCTTCGACTAAAAACAGAATTAAAAGAAATCATTGACGATGGTACGGGCACTGCAAGTGGGGTGATTACAAATAAAGGAGAAAAAATTGACTGTCAATTTGTGGGATTGACCGCAGGGGTGCGACCCAATATTGGTTTTATAAAAGAAAGTGCACCTTCCATAGAAACACAAAAAGGCATCTTAGTGGATGATTATTTAGAAACCTCTGAAAAGGAGGTGTATGCTATTGGTGATTGTGCGCAAATACGCACCCCTTTGGAAGGTCGTCGACCGATAGAAGCAGTTTGGTACACTGGTAAAATGATGGGCGAATCAGTTGCCTATACCATCTGTGGAAAACCTACGCCTTATGTCCCTCGCCTTTGGTTCAATTCCGCCAAATTTATAGATATAGAATACCAAGTGTATGGTACGGTACTAGCCAATCCACCCGAAAATCATACTTCGCTTTATTGGGAACATGAAGATGGGCGAAAAAGTATTCGCTTGGTTTATGATAAACATACTTCTGAAATAGTAGGTTTCAATTTGATGGGTGTCCGCTATCGTCATGAAGTTTGTGAAAAGTGGCTAGAAGAAAAAGCCTCTATTGAAACGGTTATACAAAACTTAGGGCTTGCCAATTTTGATCCTGAATTTTATAAAGAATATGAAGCGGATGTAGTGGCATTGTATAATAAACAAACAGGTAAAAATCTTTCACTCAAAAAGAAAAGAAGTCTAACAGATGCACTTCGATTTTTGAGAGAAAAAGTTAGTGCTTAACGAAGTTGTGTTAGCTTTCTTGAAGCTAACATATCTATGAAATGACAACTTATGTTAGCTTCAAGAAAGCTAACACAAGAAACAAATCAACTACCATAATTTAAGATATGCACCTCCTTCAAAAAATCGGCTTATTTTTATTCGTTGTGGCACTTGCCATTTTTACCCTTTCCTTGGGCTTAGATTCCTACCAATTAAGTCCCGAAACATTGGATATTTCAAAAGAGTATCAGCGCCAAGAAGTAATGGATATTGCACAGCAAAAAGGATTGCTGGACAAAAAGTATAGTTCCAATTTTAGCTTTATAGCAGACTTCAAAAAAGTACTAAAAGAGGCACAAGCTTCGCTTGACCAAAAAGCACAAAGTGGATTACCTGAAGGTGTCTCCGAGTGGGATTTTAGAATGGGTGATGGTGATGTGAAAAGCATTTTATTACAAACCACCAAAGCTTCTAGCACAGGACCCGTCGCTAATAATCCATTTCTCTTTTGGCTATTGACAATTGGCTTAGGTATCTTGGGAGGCTTGCTGTATATCTTACCTAAATTTATTCCCTTACCAGGTATTAAAAACAACCACATTTACCATAATTCGATGACCAGAGGGTTGAAGGTAAATGTGCGAAGTGTATTCTTAGGACTAGGAATTGTAGGCATTATTTTATACGGGGTCTTTTACATGAACAACAACTTATTGTGGCCACTTATTACTCTAGCTTTAGTGGGGCTCATCACTTGGTTGGTATTGTATTATGAAAAGCAAAAAACAAATAATCCGACTCGATCAGCCTCCCCAGATATTACTGGATGGTTGGGGGTAATCACAGGTATTTATTTGATAGGTTTTTATGTTCTGTTGTATTGGAGTCCACATTACATGACCGCTTGGATATTGATTTCAGACCCGATTAGTAAGGTGCTAAGTGGCAATCCTGCTAGTCAATGGTTTTTGTATGGCATGCTTTATACGATTGTAATGTTGGTGATGGGGATACGGATGATTGCAAAATATCGGCATAATAATTATCAAATTATACGGACCATTTCCGTAATATTTTTCCAAACAGCTTTTGCTTTTTTGATACCAGAAATTATGGTACGGATGAACCAACCTTACTATGATTTTAAAAATATCTGGCCGCTTAATTACTCTTTCTTTTTTGATTGGAATTTGAATAATTTGATGAATAGTGGTGGATTAGGTTTATTTATGCTGGTGTGGGGAATTGTCCTTGCATTTATTGGTGTGCCTGTCATTACTTATTTCTATGGCAAGCGTTGGTACTGTTCGTGGGTGTGTGGATGTGGTGGATTGGCAGAGACCTTAGGTGACCCTTATCGGCAATTATCAGACAAAAGTGTGCGGGCTTGGAAGTTTGAAAGGTGGATTATTCATGGGGTATTGGTGTTTGCAGTAGTGATGACCGTGATGACCTTATACACCTATTTTACAGGTAGTTATCAAGTTTTATTTTTCAATAGCGATACGGTTCGTACTTGGTATGGATTTATTATCGGGGCAGGCTTTGCAGGGGTGGTCGGAACAGGGTTTTATCCATTGATGGGGAATCGAACTTGGTGTCGTTTTGGTTGTCCCTTAGCTGCTTATTTAGGATTAGTACAGCGATTTAAGTCCAGGTTTAGAATTACCACCAATGGCGGTCAATGTATCTCCTGCGGTAACTGTTCTACCTATTGCGAAATGGGAATTGATGTGCGACACTATGCCCAAAGAGGACAAGATATAGTACGTTCTTCCTGTGTAGGATGTGGTGTATGTGCAGCAGTTTGTCCTAGAGGGGTATTGCGATTGGAGAATAGTGCTTTGGATGTGAATACTCGGACTAGCGAGTTGCGGGCGATTCATATTGGAGAGGGGGAAGTAACCTTACTACAGTGAGAAATTTCTGGTTTTTTAACCACATAAGGTCACATTAGTATTTTCACATAAGTTCACAAATTACAAGTTGCGTTTGTGAACTAATGTGAAACAACTTATGTGGTCTAATGTGGTTAAAAGAATTGTAGGTTCACAAATTACAAGTTGCGTTTGTGAACTTATGTGAAACAACTTATGTGAACTAATGTGGTTAAAAGAGGAAATTGGTGCTTGGAATTTGAAAAATTTAAATTATTGCAATTGTAGCAATTGCGCTACAATTTTTCGATCATTAGAAAGTCGAGGGACTTTATTTTGACCACCTAGTTTGCCCTGAGATTTCATATAGTCTCGGAAGGTGTTTTTGCGAACAGGAGTGATTTTAAGCGGGCGTAAAATATTTCCTACAATTAAATCTTCATAATAAATATTTTGTTGAATCATTTCACGGTCAATGGCTTGCTCAAAAGCAGATAAGTTGGTAGGTGGTTGTTCAAATTCAATAAACCATTCGTGATAAGGTAAGCCTCCTTCTTTGGGGTTGACATTTGGAGCAACGGTAAATTCAACTACTTGAACTGCTTGTTGGTTGGTTACTTGCAATAGGGCAGATTCCACTTCCTTTCCGATGACATGTTCTCCGAAGGCGGAAATAAAATGTTTGATTCTTCCAGAGACAATAATGCGATAAGGGTTTTTAGATACAAACTGTACTGTATCACCAATATTGTACCCCCATAAGCCCGCATTATTATTGAGAATAATCGCATAATTTACGCCTAGTTCAACTTCCTTTAAGGAGAGTCTAGTTGGGTTGTCTTTGAAAATTTCTTCCGTAGGTACGAACTCATAAAAAATACCAGAGGCGGCATTTAATAGCAATCCTTTTTCTTTGGGGTCATCTTGAAAAGCAATAAATCCTTCTGAAGCAGGGTAGGTTTCAATACTATCTATTCGTTTGCCAACCAAAGCTTCTAAGCTAGCTCGATAAGGTTCAAAATTCACACCTCCATAAACGAAAACCGAAAAATTAGGAAATACGTCTTTGATGTATTGCTTACCTGTTTTTTCTAATAATCGCTCATAGTACATTTGTACCCAAGGCGGAATACCGCTTATCAAGCGCATATCTTGGTTGTAGGTTTCTTCTACAATTCGATCCAATTTTTCTTCCCATTCCTCTATGCAATTGGTGGTATAACTAGGTAATTGATTGGTGCGTAACCAACTAGGAACTTCATGGTTGACGATACCTGATAGGCGTCCCGTAGCAATGCCATTGGTATCACTTAATTCAGGACTACCCGAAAGAAAAATCATTTTTCCATCTAGCCATTTTCCATTTCCCGTTTTTGCATAATAATTAAATAAGGCATTTCTAGCAGTACCAAAATGATTGGGCATGCTATCTTTA
>CALJIQ010000476.1 GCA_937973995.1 uncultured Saprospiraceae bacterium | reverse complement strand
AGAAGGCATTTTACAGCAAGCGTCTTATCGTCTAGATGCCTGGAAACTAGGCTATCAAACCTCCGCCTATACCCAAGTAATGTTAACGGACTCTAACCTACACAAAGGAGTGGAAAAAGAAATAGAGAAAATACCAGAGATCGTGGAGTGCGTAAATATCGCAGGTAGGTATGCGCTAATGGTAAAAATCTTTGCCAGAAACAATCGGCATTTGCGGGATATTATCTATGAAAAAATTCAACCCATCAAAGGCGTAGATAGTACCAATACCACCATTGTTTTTGAAACGGCTTTTTCTCGGAATGTGCCTTTGCAGTTGGAAGAGTGATTGTAACTTCGGATGCTAGACGCTATGGTTGCTATTATACCAAACTACTAGCATCTAGTATCTTTCTTACCATTATTATTCCCTCATTACGAAGAAACGCTAAGAATTGCTTTGCGAGACTTAGCGGGTACTTAGCGACCTTTGCGAGAAGCCAACTTCGCATAATCTTTAGCAAAATAAGTAATCACCGCATCCGCTCCAGCTCGATGAATACTTTGCAAAGTTTCGGGCATGGCTTTTTCGTATTCTAGCCAACCATTTTGGCAAGCGGCGATGAGCATCGCACATTCTCCGCTCACATGATAGGCAGCAATAGGAAGGTCAAAATTTTGTTTTAAAAGCGCAATAACATCTAAGTAATTAAGGGCAGGTTTGACCATTAAAAAATCGGCGCCTTCTTGGGTGTCTAGTTCTGCTTCGATTAAGGCTTCTTGGGCATTGGCGGGGTTCATTTGGTAGGTCTTTTTGTCTCCGTCTTTGGGGGCAGAATCTAGCGCATCTCTAAAGGGGCCATAAAAAGCAGAGGCATATTTAGCAGTATAAGACATAATGCCGGTCGTATAAAATCCTTCCTCGTCCAACGCTTCTCGAATGGTTTGTATTCGACCATCCATCATATCCGAAGGGCCGATCAAATCAAAACCCGCTTCGGCTTGGGCGACGGACATTTTTGCTAGAATGGGTAAAGTGACATCATTGATGATTTCTCCATCTTCCACATATCCATCATGTCCATCTGAACTATATGGGTCCATCGCGACATCGCTAATCAAGCATGTTTCTGGAAACCGCTTCTTGATCGCACTAGCTATTTTTAAATAAAAATTATCCTTGTGATAACTATAAGTAGCTGTTTTATCTTTGAAGGATTCTGCTACTGCTGGAAATAGAATGAAGTTGGTCAAACCCAATTTTAAACAAGCACGCACCTCTCGCAATACTTCGTCTTTTGACATTCTGAAATTCCCGGGCATGGAAGTAATTTCCTCTTTGATTCCTTTGCCATCCACTACAAACAAGGGGTAAATTAAATTACGGACTTGCAGGTGGGTTTCTTGCACCATTCCTCGGATGGCTGCATTTTTTCTATTTCTTCTAGGTCTTCTTAACATGATATTATTTTTCTAAAGTCGTAACTGCTTACCACATAAGGTCACATTAGTGGTTTCACATAAGAACACCTAAGTAAAGAAGTTCTAATAGTATTTGGAACTAATGTGCCTAATGTGAATTCCCTTATGTGTGCTAATGTGGTTAGTGATTTTCCAAAATCAATTTCCGCACCACACTTCTTCCATCCGAGACTAATCGAAGCAAGTACATACCAGCAGATAAGGAAGAAGGGGCGGTAAGCGCAAAAGTAGTATCCCCTGAATTAATAATACCCTTATGAAGGGAATAAATACTCCTACCATTTAAATCTAATAATTCTAAATGGGCAAAGGAAAGCGGAGAAGGAGTAGATAAATGGACGGTCGTCTGTTGCGAAAATAGCGTAGGAGTTATTGTCAAATGGATAGCTTGTAAAGGATGCTTATCAAGGGAGGTGCTAAGCGTAGGAGTACCGCTAGCATTAGCATTTAAAATATGATATTGATCGCCTGCCCGTTCCCATAAAATAGCAGTTACTGCCAGATTCTCTGCCTGCCAAGCTGTATCCAATGCAATGCGCTGCTGCCATTCGATAGTAGCGTCTTGCTCAACAAGGGAGGAGGCAATCAAGGTACCAAAAGGATGTTCTCCAAAATGAGTCCGTAGTATTTTAGCATGCTTGTCATCAGGACTTCGATTATTTTGAAAAGCAGTCACTTGGTCTTCCACAATATACAAAGCTAAATAGAGGGGCCTGTTTGTGGACTTCAAAAATTGGAGGTTGACCGTAGCCAAAACGCTGTCTGCTTCCATTGTGTGTTCCAAAGAAATATATGCGACAGGTGTTTTTGTTTTGGACTCTTCTATCAAGTCTCTGGTCGTATTAATCCAACCCTCTTCCACATAGTTTCCATTCAAAAATAATTCTGGTTGCCCCAATCGGTCTGGAAAATTGTTGCCAATAGCCTCAGCGGTAGTAGTATACAATTGGCTTACAGGGCTAGCATGTGCAGCAAAAATAACCGCATCTCGGTCGAACTCCTCCACTAGAAATTTGAAATCATCCCAGAAATACAATCCACAGACATTACACCAAGTCGCTGTAAATTTAATGACCACTGGCTTTGGGGGCGTTAACCGCTGCGCCGTTAAGGGGAGGGAGAACACGAGGAAAAGTAAAAATAATAACCGATGCATTTGTTAAGAGATAGAAGTGTAATAGATGTATTTAGTTGAAGGAAGTTAATGATAATACATTTTTATGAAATTCCAAATTTCAATCACCAAATTCCAACTATCGCCTTGTTCTAGGTTGAGAGTTGGAATTTGAAATTTGAAATTTTACCTCTTGCTTCAATACGATAAAAACCATTATATTTGCAACCGCTAAAAATAGCAGGATGGCGAGGTAGCTCAGCTGGTTAGAGCGCAGGATTCATAATCCTGAGGTCGGGAGTTCAAGTCTCCCTCTCGCTACTAAATAAAAGCCTTTGAATCAATGATTTAGGGGCTTTTTTGGTTGTGGGAAGGAGGTAACAAACAGTTAAATAAACTCCTTTTTTTACTTCCTACACTTTATTCCGGAGAGAATTTTAATTGAATTTTAGTATCTGTTTGATGCTCAGAAGTTAGATATAGATACTCTATTGAAACGGGTGGAAATAATAGTCAGGAATGAAAAGACATGCAAAAATATAGGAGTTACGATTTCCGTAACTCCCATTAGTTGTCTCTTTGTCGAGGGATTTACTTTGTTACGAGTACCAAGAAATAATCTCTTTAATGGCCTCATATAGTTCAGGATAATCATAAGCGATAATACAAATGACTACCTCTAGCAGCGGAATTATCACTTTCTTGTGAATTGTGATTAAATCTTTGATTAGCTTCAAAAAATTAAATACTTCTTTCACAAGAGGTACTAATTTTTTGGTGTAGAAAAGTCGAAGTTTATTCCAAAACTTTGAGAATAAACCCATACACGTATATAGCATATTATGAGGGATTTGTACTTCGAGTAGAAAAACTAACTTTGAAGAGCATCAGTAATTCTATACAAAGTTCGATTAAATAATTAAAATAATAATATTAAATATTGGCATATAATTTGACCCTAATTCATTGTAGTTTTTTGACACTTTAGTTTTGAAAATTTTTCATATTAAGATATATAAGACGAAGAGCATCAGTAATTCTACTGATAAGAAAAGACTTTTTCCTTTTTTAGGATCAAGTCTTTTTTACTTATAGCATTCCTAATCTGAAGTTTGACTCCAGCCTAGCTTTTTAAGCAAAAAAGTATCATCTCCTAAAGTAGAATTTTACCTTAGAATTAGTAATGAAATATCAGCCTTGTTGTTTGTTGTCTCAATTTTGGCAGCAAGAATTTACTTGCCATGATAAGGTAAGTGCGTATAGTTTTTTCTCTGTTAATATAGGGTTACAGATTGATTTCACAATTTATTTTTTTTTTATTTAAAAGGCAAATTTCAGATACTAATTGTTATTCAATTAAATTATACTAGTTGCCTACGGACTTACTAATCTTGAAGATTGTTGATTAGTTATGCTTATTAATTCTACTTTGCCACTTTAGGAAAAATCCCGTCGGGAGACGGGAAGGATATAGGGTTCAAGTTTGGAAACTTGAACCATCACCCTTCGATATTTTCAGTCTCCAGACTGAAAATATATATCCTAGTCGTTTTCTGATAGTCTGTAATTCAAATTCTTTAAACTGACAAAGTAGAATTAAGAAGAGGTAGCAAATAAGTCTGGCTGCATTCCTTTCTTACTATTACTG
>CALJIQ010000475.1 GCA_937973995.1 uncultured Saprospiraceae bacterium | reverse complement strand
TCCAAGTCTCCAGACTTGGAATGCCTATCATAGTCGTCTCCTGACGACTTATCCGCTCTTTAATCTCTTAGCCTGACGGCTATGGGCAAAGCCTCACTTGCCCCTTTAGAATCCCTTGTTTCCTGAAATGGACTCGATGTCCATTTCAGGAAAGGTATCACGGGATATGTCTGAGAACCACAAAACTAAGTACATGTCAAAGGTAAAATTAATAGCTAAAATTAAGGCGAAGTCTGAATTTATTGAGGAAATAAAAGAAGGATTGTTTGGATTAGTGGCGCCAACTCGACAAGAGGCAGGTTGTATCCAATATGATTTACACCAAGATCAAAACGATCCTTCGACTTTCATTTTTATAGAAGAATGGGAAAGTCAAGACCATTTAAAAGCACATAGCGCTGCTCCACATATTGCAGCATTTGGCGCGGCTGCTAAAGGGAAAGTAGAAAGTCGAGACTTGTATTTTTTGACCAAACTTTAATTAGTTGAAAATACAAATTTCATAAATATGTATAGCGTAAAAATAAGAGAACACATCATGATTGCACATTCCTTAAAAAGCCCAGCTTTTGGACCTGCGCAAAATCTTCATGGTGCAACCTATGTGGTGGATGCCCAATTTAATGCAAAAAAATTGGATCAGGACAATATCGTCATTGATATTGATAAGGCCACGAAATTGCTGCAAAAAGTATTAGCGCCATTGAAGTATCAAAATTTAGATGAGCTACCCCAGTTTAAAGGTATCCTAACGACCACCGAATATTTAGCGTTTTATATCCACCAAGAAATGGCAAAGGAGGTGCGTTCTTATTTTAAAGGAACTTTAAAAATTACGTTAGGGGAATCACATGTTGCTTGGGCTTCCTACAAGGGGGAAGTTAAAAAATGAGCATGTTGAACTTTATCGTTCCAGAAGTAGATAGTTTTATTTCTGGAGGCAATCTTTATAATAAACGATTAATTGCAGCCCTCCGGAATATGGAGCAGTTGCACGTTCGTTGTCTATCAATAGAAAAGGTGCCTCCGCAAATAGGATTATTGGAAGGAACAATTTTTTTAGTGGATTCTTTATACCTGCATTCCTTTAGCCAACGCCTACCGACCAAAAGAAAGGACCAACCTGTTTATTTGATCGTTCATCATTTGTATAGCATGTATCCCGACGAGTCCGAAGATAAAGAGGCTCAGATTGCTCAGGAATGGAAACAATTAACTTTATTTGATGGCTTTTTGGTAAGTAGTCTTTTTACTGCTCGATTTTTAAAGGCACGTAATTTCAGTCAACCCTGCCTTATACTACCACCCATTCCAGTTATTGTTAATGATGGTCCAAAATATGATCGGGATTCCTCGTCTCTTTCGGCAATAATCGTAGCTAATCTAATTCCAAGAAAAGGAATTTTACCTTTTTTAAAACTGCTGAAAAATAGGGTAGAGGAGCAAGCCGTAAACTTGACCATTACCATCCTCGGGGAAACTTCAATAGATGTGAACTATAGTACCGCCTGTGCGCAGTACATCAACCGTCATGCTTGTCTAAAACGCATGGTTTATATTAAAGGGGCTTTATCGCCTGCCGAAACAGCCGCTTATTACCAAACTTCCAATTTATTGATTTCTGTTTCTGCATTTGAGACTTTTGGGATGGCCTTGCAAGAAGCCGTGTTTTATGGGGTACCAATACTAGCTTTAAAAGGAGGAAATGTAGAAAACCACATTCAAGAAGGCGAGAATGGATATGTATTTGAACAACTCTCTACCTTGGTTGTTAAGCTGATTCACTTAGTTGAAAACCCTCATTTGCTTGCTAGTTTAGAATCAACTGCTATTGCTCATCAGAATCTACAAATGCCTGACAAGTGGGAGACGCATGCGGAAAAATTGGTTAGGCATTTGTCAAGGCATAAAGTAATTTAGTACTTTTCCATTTTATTGGAGCGGTAATTCATTTCCATGCACAAACAACAAACAGATCATTTAGTACAACTCATTCTTTCTTTAACTAAGGCAGAGAAACGCCATTTCCGTCTCTTTGCTACTCGTAATCAAGCATCTGATGATATATTGTTTTTGCAGTTATTTGATATGATCGAAAAGCATAGAGGATATGACGAAGCATTGATACTAAAGAAAATTCCACAAATAAAAAAACGACAACTCTCCAACTTGAAGGCGCATTTGTACAAGCAATTACTCATGAGTTTGCGCCTATTAAGTAAAAACAATTATCGGGATGTGGAGATTCGAGAAAAAATTGATTATGCCAAGGTATTGTATGTGAAAGGGCTATACCGACAGAGTTTGGAAATGCTGGATAAGACCAAGAGTTTAGCCATGCGGTTTAAGCAATATATACTCGCTTTAGAAATCATTGAGTTTGAAAAATTAATTGAATCCCAGTACATCACTAGAAGCATCAATACCCGTGCAGAGGCATTGACAGAAGAGGCGAATCAAATGACGAATATCGTTAGTAGAGCGCATCTTTTTTCTAATTTATCCCTTCAATTATATGGCTTGTACTTAAAGGTAGGGTATGTAAGAAATGAAAAAGAACATTACTTCGTAAAGGAATTTTTTAATGCGAATTTGCCCAAGTACCAGATAGAGGAATTGAATTTTTATGAAAAACTATACCTCTATCAATCCTATGTGTGGTACTACCATACCTCTCAAGATTTTTTATATTGTTATAAATATGCACAGAAGTGGGTGGACTTATTTGAGGACTCTCCTGAGATGTTAGAGTTAGAAGCACCCTTGTATTTAAAAGGACTGCATAACCTACTAAGCTCTCTATTTTATTTAAATCACTATGAACGCTTTGTTGAGGTAAACGAACAACTAGAACAGTTTGAAACAGTCTATAAAGTCAGGTCCAATACCAATTTGGAAGGGATGGTCAATCTATTTCGATACATCCATCGCATCAACTTGCATTACCTACAAGGGACCTTTGAAGAGGGGTTGACGTTTGTTCCAGATTTGATACAACTCATAGAAAAGAATCCTTACAATTGGGACCCGCACCGCATCATGGTCTTTCACTACAGAATTGCTTGCTTGTATTTTGGTAGTAGTGATTATGATAACACCATTGTGTATTTGAATCATATTTTAAATGCCCCTAACCCAGATTTCCGAGAAGATATTCAGGCTTTTGCTCGTTTTCTAAATTTGATGGCACATTACGAATTGGGGAATATGCAGTTGGTGGAATACCTAGTAAAATCAGTCTATCGCTTCTTAAACAAGCGAGAAGAATTACACCAAGTGCTCAAAGAAATTTTGCAATTTATTCGTCGCCTCCCTAGAATTAAAAAAGAACAAATCAACAAAGAATTTTTAAAACTGCGAGATAATCTAGTAAAGCTAGAAGCCGATCCTTACGAACGACGTCCCTTTTTATACTTGGATATTATTTCTTGGTTGGAAGGAAAAATCCAAGGCAAACCCATCGAAGAAATTATTCGGCAGAAATTTTTGGATCGGCAAGTTCGATAATCAAAGTCTTCCATTGTGTTAGCTCTGATTTTTGTAGTTAGCTATTTTTTATACAATAGCTAACTACAAAAATCGAGATAACATAATTGGTTCTTTGATAATTTTTGCAGCGTTCCCGTTCGATGGCTATCGCCGTCGGAAGGGAACGATCCTCTCATCGGACGGCGATAGCCATCCGACGAGTAAATAGAAATGCCTTTTCAATGTCCCTTAGTTATGTTATCTCCATTTTCTTTGCAATAAAAATTAAGAAATTTTTATTGCAAAGAAAATAAGAGCTAACACAACATGGAGTACTCACTATAACTGCCCGCAACCCAACAATTTTTTCGCTCCAAAATTTGCTTCCATTTCATTTATTTTTTAACATGTATATGTTTTTCGTTTAGAACCCTAAATCCTCATCTATGAGTTGGTTATCTGATACTTGGTTTATAGAAGGAAATATCGATTTTGAGCATAAGAAATATACCTTGCTTGCCTATTTGCAGCGCATCAACAAAGCATTTGATGCCAAGCAATTATATCCGTCCCTTGCGGAGATTATTCAGCATTATAGAAATCTCAACATGTTTAAGGAAAATAAAAAACTACTGCAACAGCAGTTTCCTAAAAAGGTGACGGGCGTACAGATGGAAAAAATTCGATTGATTTATGAAGAAATGATTGCGGACGATGACATTATGGAACAAATAGAGGAGATTGTTTTTTATGCCATGCAAACGATGAAAGAAACGGTGGGTACTGGAACGGAATTTTATGATTTTGTAGAAAGTAGCTTTTCTATTACACCAGTAGGTATTTTGCCCTCTACCAACGAAGAAGGCTACTTTTTTCTATGTGACGGGAAGGCGAATACGATTCGAGTGTATGATTATCAATTAACTATTTATAGCCAACCCAATGACCAATTCCGCACCCTACGCTCAAATTTTGTCAATGATTGGACAAGGAATTTTATTAATACCTACGAAAGCATCAAACTAGAATTATTAAATACCCACAAAACCAATTATTTACCTGCCGTCTATTCGATAGAGACCAATTTATCCTTTCCTGTAGAAGCTACGCTGCTACCTGTTGCTAAACGTAGCTTTGTTCGTTATTTATCTGCTTGAGGAATTATTGAATGTTATTTGTAATGTTATACTAGTCCATTCAAATAACCCTAATAAGTAGTCTGACAAAAATAAGTTAACAACTTTGCTTTTCAGTTGATTGATTATTAATTACTGATTATTAGCTAATTAGGCGTGTTCAGTAGCGTCTGGAAAATAATTAATAATCAATAATTAATAATGTCACACTAC
>CALJIQ010000474.1 GCA_937973995.1 uncultured Saprospiraceae bacterium | reverse complement strand
ATTTGGTTTGAGAATAGAAAGGAGGAATAAGGCAGGTCATTACTACTTTCTCTCATAATTGTGTTTAGACATTGATGATTTTTGTACTGTTGGACAATAATCAGTACTACTAATCACACACTACTGTACACTTTTTGAAATCGCTGCCTACGGCAGCGGGACTATAGATTTTCTGCCCCCAAAAGACCCTTTCCCGTCACGTAGCGTAGCGGAGTGACGGGTTTTACAAAAAGTGTACAGTAGTTTGTACTAATCATCAACATATTTACATAAAGATTATAAGGAGTACCTCTATATAAAATGACTTGCTAAAAGATTACATTACTTTAGGGAAAACTTTATTGAAAAGGGTTGACCTTTCAAAAGCTCTTGTCATCTTAAAATTTTAAGAATAGGGCTTTTTGACTATTAATTGGATGGAGATTTATTTGAAAAAGTTGGTAAGATTACTCAAACAAAATTGATAGATAAATTAATGAGATTTGAATTTGGAGACAATGCGATGTGGATTTTAAGGGGTTTATAGTTAATCATATTTAATGCAATTATACAAAATTTAAACCACTAATCCAAATAGATTTTCCTTTATCACTCAGGGTCATAAATGTCAGGGTAATGACCTATTTCTACCCCCTATTATTCCGTCCTACCCTATGGGACATTTTATCGCTAAATAGTGGTATCCATCGTCATCTTAATAAAGTCTAATGTATTGTGACTTTTTTGAAGACAGAGGTTTGCTCATCATTAGTATGAGCGATAACGATGTAAATCCCCGACCCAAGATGTTTAGTAGATATTCGAACACTTTTGGAAGAGGGACTTTTCTGATCTATAACAATTTTTCCAGTCGTGTCCATTAAAATAATTCTTGAAATCAATAAACTACCTTTTAACTCTGCCTTTAGATAATCATTAGCAGGGTTGGGGTGTAAGATTAACGAAAGTTCTTTATTATTAACGACAGTCCCACTGGTGGTGGCTCTTCCACCCCATATTTCTTCCGCCCAATTTTCTAGTTGCGAATAATCATTTTCCCAAGTAGCATACATGACACCCTTTATGCCTTTTGTTCCTTCTAGTTCTTTCAACCAAGTTTTGGTATAAAAGGTAGGTTGATCGTAGAAGCCACAAAGAATTTGTTGAGACCCTTTTTGCGCAAAGAATGTTCCTGAATTGACCCTATCCCAATATTGCCAATTAAAGATAGTGATGTCCGACTTTAACCCATTCCAACTTTCTTCCCAACTGCCATTTACTAGATAAAAGGGATTTACCTCTTTGTTGGCATGATGATATAGATCAAACATATCTGACCAAATCATTAACGCTCCATTAGGGTCTATCCGTTTGGCTCGTTTATATAGTTCTTGGGTATTATAAGCTAAATTAGCACCAGGAGAACCATAGGTTGGGCTATTGTCCCAATTATTAATCCTGATTTCATTTTGATCGAGGAACCAACCTTTAAAAAGTTTTTTTGCTTGCCATATTTCTTGTACTTCTTTCATTTGCTTTGCTGCAAGATCGAGTGCCGCTGGTTCCGTTAAGGAAGCACCCGTTTGGAAGCCATTCACGATCCCTGCATGGAAATAACTGACCAATACTTTGTCCCCTTCTTTTAGCGTAGAGGATGGGGGGATGCTTATTTGTGGTTGTGTATGCCAAATGCTGAAACTGCCAGGATACGGATCGTAGCCACTGAGTGGATCAGTGATAGGTGACGTATCTATGCCTTCTCTTAACACTTGTCCATTGGACTTCTTTAGTTGTACCGGAGTTGTTTCTCTGCGAATGATATTATTGAACGTGGTAGGTTTTATTTGCAGATTGTCAAACCAGATAGTTCCTTTTCCTCCTTGCCAAACCCCCAGAAAGATCTGAATTTTTTCACTATTCAATGTGTTGAAAGTAAGTTCATACTGAGTCCATTCTTGATTGTTGGTTACCTTGATTGGGTTGTGTTGTAATTCCCGCTGGCTATCCGTATCAATGGCTAATAACTGAACCAAGCCTTTTTCCCAATTTTTTGTTTTTATCCACACGCTAGCATAATAATCTCGAAATGGTTCGACGGATACATATTGAGAGATGCGTCCCTTACCGTCATCGGCTTTGTCCAGGTTGGTTACTTTAATGCTTTGGGTTCCTGACTGAGATTCTTTCGTATCCACAAAGGTGACGACTCCAGGTTTATCTTGATGACTCCATCCATCAATTTTATTATTTGCTAAAGCCAAGTTCTCAAAATTTGCATTATTTATTTCCAATAGATCACTTGGATCATTCATTAGCATCAAACCGTTCGCACTTTTCTTTACGATAAAAGGGACTTCTTTAACAGGTAAGGCTTCTGCTAGATTCGGGTCGTGAGAGAGGAGTGCGCCTGCATACCCAAAGTTAACTACAGAAGGATACACCTCTAATTCGAGATGAATGGCTTCATCCAGAAAATCGTTTAAATTTTTTCTGTACTGACTTCCTTCTGGGAAATCACTTAACATACCAAACTTAACATCTGAAATAACAACTCCTGTGAAGCCTTGACTTGCGGCTCGTCGAAGGATATTTTTTAAGGCGGGTAGTCGATCAGTGAGAACAAAATTGTTGTTAATCAACACTAATCTTTGTTCTAAGGAATGACCATGAACAATGGGTATTTGAGAAAAACCAATAATATTGATAATTAATAAAAATAAAAAGATAGAGACAATTCTCTTTTGTGGTGTAGTAGATTTCATTTTATAAACCGATAAAGATTTACTTATTTTTATCTGGTATCCTATTGAAGTACGAAACAGCGATTTTGATTGAAAATTGCGCAAGGAATAAAAGGATGTAGCCGAGATATGCCATATTTTAAAATATGGCATATCTATTATTGGCTATATAAAACAACCTGTTACAAGGCGATTTTTATTTAAAACATACGCTGTCCGTGGCGTTTTAACGTTTCTTGATAAACATCCCACTCCCCAATATCGGACCATGAACCCCCATTAATAGGGAAGACTCCTACCTTTTCTCCCTTTAATCGAAGTTGCTCGATTAAATTGGTAATGTGGAAAAAGGAGTTAGCTGGAATTTCATCTAAAGCTTCTGGTTCGATAATATACAGACCTGTATTGATGAAGTAATTGAACTGAGGTTTTTCATTCAGCCCTAATAATTCACCTCCTTTGCCTACCTCTAAAGTACCGTATGGAATTCCGTAATTTTTCACAGCGGCCACCATCGTGATCTTAAAGTTATTCTCTCGGTGGAACCGTATAATTTCGGAGTAATCTTGTTCGACTAGAATATCGCAATTAGAAACCACAAAGGTTTCTTTCAAATTATCTTTCATTAAGTATAAGGAACCAGCAGTGCCCAGCGGTTCATCTTCTGTGAAGAAGTCAATAGAGTAGGGTTTGCTACTAATGCGATTGAAATAATTTTCAACCATTTCCCCTAAATAATTGATAGAAAAGAAGAATCGTTTAGAACCTAAATCTACAAAGCGATTGACAATAAGTTCCACGATAGCTTTTTCCCCGATTGGGATTAAGGGCTTCGGAATAACATTGGTAAATGGTCTCAACCTCGTCCCTTTTCCTCCAGCCATTATGACTACTGGTATGTCATATTTTCTTTTATTCGGTATTTTTTCATTGTCGTATAAGTCTTCCCAAAAGAGAATATCGACCATACAACCCTCTTCCAAAATGGGCATGAACTCCGTTCGGTGTTGAAGCATTAAATGCTTAATCTCTTCACGCGTCATGGAAGAATCCGCAACCATAGAATCCGAACGAAGCGTTTCGGAAATTTGTCTTTGGAAATCTTGGTTATTAATGAGGGATCGTTGAATATCTCCAATACTAATCACGTTTACATAATTGTTTTCGTCATCTGTAACAATTAATAGTTTCCGTTCGACCTGATCCATTTTTTCCAATGCCTTACAAACGGTTGTTTTTTGATTTACTAAGAGGTGTTTAATTCTGCTTAGAGTAGTTCCCTTAATCATTTTTTTTGTTTTTGAGCTAGTCAACGCTTTTACTATCCCATTGGATAAATGGTAGAGAATACTCTGAGCGCATCATGAAGGATTCTCAATTTACACAATAAGAAAAGTGCTCTAGCTACAGTAATCGGACTAGTTAATGACGGGAAATACTAAATTGTAGAATAGACCTCTTTAGTCAAGAAGTAGAGGCAACCCATGTTGTATAATGGGAACATTTGTAAGTGGCATTGTAAGTGGAAGAGTGAAATACAGTCGTTTGAAACTTGCTATACAAACTTAGTGACAATACAAGTAACAAGCAATCTTTTGTAAAAAGTAATAAATAGTTTTATAAGATAATTTTTGTAATTAATTGATAATCAATTAATTGAGATTGAAAATCAATTGCGTATTTTGAAAATTAAATATGCAGCTATTTCACTTTCAGAAAATTTAATTTCACCTTAACATAGACGTACTACTACTTCTAAATGTAACAGGTTGACTTGTTAAAGTTACTCCTATCGTTCACCACTGCCTCGGAATTATCCACGTCGAAACATCCTTATGTCAGTGAGGGAACAAGGTTACTGCGAATCGTTAGCTTGAATGATACGCTTAACAGTTCGGGGTTAATATTTTGCCATCAAGGTCTGCTGCATTAATGGGAGGATGTGCCCTTCTTACCTGCTATTTAAGAAAGTGGATGCTGTAGTGCTGTTACAAATAAAAAAATAAAAACATAAATAAATTATCAATAAAAAATATTTTATCAATTTAGCTTATTCAAATCCAGAACACTATAGAGATTAATTTTATTTATAGTTTTTTTAATAAGGCATGAGCCACAATTTTGTACTTGAGTGCATTTGAAATTGAAAAAGTTCTCCGACATTATTATAATATCTTTTGTAAATTGCTTTCTGAAATTATGATGGTTGTTTCAAATAGTTTAAACCATCCGTATAAAAATTAAAGCAAACCTTTCACAATTCTGTCTTATTAATCTAAGATCAATAGATCCTTTCATTTAAGCATCATTCTCTAATAATTATAAGTAAACCCTTTCTAAACAAAATCCACATCGGTATGAGTGAATCATCTGTATGATTCCATAAAACTCCCCATTACCTAAAAAGCAAATCTGCTTAAGAATATCCACTCGTATTAGTAACTTTTATTAAAACATTTTATACAATTTTATTTAATGGAAAAAAAAGTATTAGTTACTGGTGGAGCTGGTTATATCGGGTCAATACTCGTAAGACAGCTTTTAGAAAAAGGATACTCTGTACGAGTAATAGATTCTCTAAAATGGGGAGGAGATGCTTTGTACGATGTATTCTTAGATCCTAAATTTGAATTTTTGAAAGGGGATATCCGAGACGGTCATGCGCTTGATGAAGCGATTGACGGAGTAGAGGGTATTGTGCATCTGGCTGCTATTGTGGGTGACCCTGCTTGTCGAAAATTTTCAGATGAGGCCAAAGCTACCAATTGGGAGGCGACGGTTAACTTATTTGAAAAAGCAGAGAAGGTGGGCGTTGATCGTTTTGTATTTGCTTCGACTTGTAGCAACTACGGAAAAATGGCAGAGTCTGAAGGATTTGTTGATGAATCTTCACAATTAAATCCGGTATCTCTTTATGCGGAACTAAAAGTGAAGTTTGAAGACTATATCTTGCAAAAGCGAAAAGACTCGAATATTTGTTCTACTTCTTTACGCTATTCAACAGTGTATGGGTATTCACCAAGAATTCGATTTGATTTAACGGTTAACGAGTTTACTAGAAATGTTACCCTTGGGGAAACCGTAGAAATATGGGGCGAGCAATTTTGGAGACCTTATTGTCATGTGGATGATTTGGCCAGAGCTGCAGTCCACGTATTGGAGTCTCCAAAGGAGAGGGTAAGAGCAAATGTTTTTGGCGTGGGTCATACCGATGAGAATTATCAAAAGGGAATGATCATGCGGGAAATCATGAAAGTGGTTCCTAATGCCGAAGCGAAATTTGTGGATAAATCTGAGGACCCGAGAGATTACAGAGTCAACTTTGAAAAAATTAAAAACGAACTGGGTTTCAGTATTACTAAAACGGTTCCTGAAGGAATTAAAGAGATTTACAATGTTGTTAATTCTGGGATCATAAAAGATACCTACTCTCAGAAATATCGAAATATTTAAGTGTTGTTTATCAGAGTAGCATTAAGAGTATGTCTAAAATTTATTTCGATTTGAAAATGAATAGTTTATGGTTCTGGCGAAGAAAAAATTAGTGCGTTTAGCGAGCTAAATAAACTCATTTTTTCAAAGTCAGGTTCATGGAATATTGGTTTTTAGCCGATAGAAATTTAGACATAAGTAGTCTGACAAAAATAAGTTAACAACTTTGCTTTTCAGTTGATTGATTATAAATTACTGATTATTAGCTAATTAGGCGTATTCAGTAGCGTCTGGAAAATAATTAATAATCAATAATTAATAATGTCACACTACTTACTCTAAACGCAAAGTCACAAAGTCACAAAGACAATGGACTTCGTGCCTCTGCGTTTAACCTTCCCCCTTCGGGATCATTCGCTCAAGCCTTGCAATAGGGTTCTTTGGAGATAGCGATCTCCAAAGAACCAATTTGTCGAGCTTGCGCAGCAAGCGAGGCATTATAAAGTTTAATTAGCGATTGGCATTATTAACTACACACACGTGTGTATCACATTTACAGAATAATTATATAATCAGTAATTAATAATGTCCTTCCACTTATAGCTTGAAAAACAAAAAATAAATTTTATCTCCAAATCCTCAATTGATAGTAAGTAAATCCCTAATTTGCAGGCAGATAGATAAATCCTTACCATTTTTTCCCATCCGTATTTAATAATTAAGTATAACCTAATTTAAATCTTTCATTTTTTTGAAAGTAAGATTATAATGTAGCTTTTGTTATTACAATCGAAACCGATTTGTACTATAAAGGGCGCAACTTCTTTTACAAAGAATATAGATTTTAGGTCATACATTTACTTTAATAGCTCTGGTCCTAACTAAGAAAATAGTATTTGTGATCCAGACTACTAATTAGATTTTTCAAGATTAAAAGTCTGTTTTCTTGAATGGAAGCGTAGCACTTGGTAGATACCAGAGATTTCATGTAGAATCAAAAGTTAGTAATAATTATTTCACTTACTTATTCTATAAACTAATATGAGAAATCTCCTAAGGCAGTTTGTCTTTATTACTATTCCTACCTTATTGCTATTATTTTTCATTCTCGAAATATTTTTTAGGATTGCCATTCCTGCCTGTGAAAGTCCTAATTGGTCATGGAATGACGAATTTGATTTTCTTTATTTTGAAAATGACCCACGAGAGGGCGTTCATACCATAGGAAAATTTGGGCAGCAAAAAGGGAAATGGCGCATTAATAATTTTGGTTGGAATAGTGCTATTGATTATAATTTAAATAAAGAAAAGAAAAGAGTAGTAATCATTGGCGACTCTTACGTGGAGAGTTTGCAAGTAGATGTGGAAAAAAGTTTCCACAGTATTTTGCAAAAAGAACTAGCGGAAGCGTATGAGATATACACCGTAGGAACTTCTGGCGCACCACTTAGTCATTATCTTCATTTATCGAGATATGCCAATGAGGTTTTTCAACCAGATATTTTACTGTTTAATTTAATCCACAATGACTTTGACGAAAGCATTTTTGAGGCATATTCAGAAAAAAAATATTTCACCCTCTCGTTAACAGAGGACGGTATAACGGAGGTATTACCTGAAAATCCAAACTTTACGGGGTTGAAATATGATTTTAATCGCTTTATTAAAAAAAGTGCTTTAGTACGGTACTTGTATTATAATTTGCAAGTGGGAAGGCGACCCTTGTTTAATTTTAAAGAAGAAGAAGAAGCGAATAATAATGTAGCGATAGATCATATAAAAAAATGGTCTCCTCAAATAGAACAAGTTATTGATTATGTATTTAGCCAGATAAAAAAAGAAAATCCTACTAAACGAATAATCTTCGCAATAGACGGTCCTAGGACTGACATATATGAGAATAGACTTAATGAAAGCACACTGATCTTTTTGAATAAAATGGTAAAAGGTGCTTGTGATAAATACCAATATGAACTGATTGATTTTTCTATTCCCATGTTGGAGGATTATCAGTTAGCTCAGAAAAAATTTAATTCCGATTGGGACGGTCATTGGAATGAATATGGTCATTATTTTGTAAGCCAACACCTCCTTGAATTATTTGACTAAACAATCTCATCAACTCTCTTAAATTTATTTGTAGTACTATAAGAAAACACAAATTAAGAAATGAAAATACTAGGGATTTCTGCATTCTATCACGACTCTGCCGCAGCGATAATTGAAAATGGTGAAATTATAGCAGCGGCACAAGAAGAGCGTTTTACTAGAAAGAAACAAGATGCTTCTTTTCCTACCAACGCTGTAAAATATTGTCTGGAATATGCAGGTGCCAGTCTTGATGATTTGGATGCCATCGCATTCTACGATAAGCCCCTCTTAAAATTTGAGCGCTTATTAGAGACTTATTACAACTTTGCTCCCAAAGGTATTAAGTCCTTTATCATGTCCATTCCAGTTTGGCTTAAAGAGAAGTTATTTCTAAAGAGATTGATCTACGAAAGTTTGTCAGAAGTTCAAGCCTTTGATAAAAAGAAATTAACATTACTATTTCCTGAACACCATCTATCGCATGCCGCCAGTGCTTTTTATCCATCTCCATTTGAAAAAGCCGCAGTAGTAACTTTGGATGGAGTAGGAGAGTGGGCAACAGCTTCCATCTGTCTTGGCGATGGAAAAGACATTACTATTTTAAAAGAACTCAGCTTCCCACATAGTTTGGGTTTATTATATTCTGCCTTCACTTATTTCTTAGGATTTAAAGTTAATTCGGGGGAATACAAATTAATGGGTTTGGCGCCCTATGGCAACCCCAATAGTGAACGGGTTCAAAAATTTATTAAAATCATCAAAGACAACCTCATCACGATTAATGAGGATGGATCTATCTGGTTGAACCAAGAATATTTTAACTATGCGACGGGGCTAAGGATGGTGCATGACCATAAATGGGAAAAGTTATTTGGATATCCACGACGAGCTCCGGAATCGGATTACTTACAAAAACATTGTGATCTAGGATATGCTATTCAAGCCATCACGGAAGAAGTGGTGCTGAAGATTGTCCAACATGCAAAAGACTTAACAGGATGCAATCATCTTTGTTTGGCAGGCGGTGTTGCTTTGAATTGTGTGGCGAATGGAAAGATAGAAGCTACTGGAATATTCGAGAAGATTTTCATTCAACCTGCAGCAGGAGATGCCGGCGGCGCCTTAGGGGCAGCGCAAGTGTCTAACCATATTTATTTTGGAAAAGAGCGTTATCTAAATGGAGCAATGGATGGTATGAAAGGATCCTACCTTGGACCAATTCATACCGATTTGGGGGTGGAATTAATGGCTAAAAAATATGATGCCATTTATGAGAAACTATCGGAAGATGAATTGTATAAGAGAACCGCAGAAAAAATTGCAGATGGTAATGCCATCGGATGGATGCAGGGTAGAATGGAATTTGGACCAAGAGCATTGGGGGCACGTAGCATATTAGGAGATCCTAGAAATCCTGAAATGCAGAAGAAGTTAAATCTAAAGATAAAATACCGGGAATCGTTCCGACCTTTTGCGCCTTCTGTTTTAGCGGAGGATTATCAAAAATATTTTAAAGCGGATCATATTTCTCCTTACATGTTAATGGTGCATCCAGTGCAAGAAGAAATTAGACATCCTTTGCCAGAAGGCTATCACGACATGGACATAAAATCCAAATTATATGTCAATCGTTCAACGCTTCCAGCGATCACCCATATTGATTTTTCCGCTAGGGTTCAAACGGTGCATAAGGAATCCAATCCAAGATATTGGAATTTGATAAATGCCTTTAAGGAAATAACGGGTTGCAGTGTGGTTGTGAATACTAGTTTCAATGTAAGAGGAGAACCCATCGTGTGTACGCCCGAGGATGCTTACAGATGCTTCATGCGCACGGAGATGGATTATTTGGTGATAGGGGATTATTTCTTTGCTAAGACCGAGCAACCTGATTTTGATGATAAAGATAATTGGAAAGAGCAGTTTGTGTTGGATTAGGTGGACCAAACACTAAACTAAAAGGTACAAGTTAGCGAATTATGAAAAATGTTCTTTTTGTAACAATTCCAACTTTATTTATTCTAGTTCTAATACTTGAAGGGTTTTTTAGGTTTGTAATTCCCGCATCTAAATTTCCTCAAAGATACTTTGATAAAGAAACTAACATACTTAGATATAATAAGGAATTAGATGCTCAGGGGTTGATTACCCTTGGCAAGTTTAGTCAAGAAAAATTTAACTGGACGATTAATAACTATGGTTGGAATTCTAGTATAGATTACCAGCAAGATAAAGAACAAAGAAAGAGAATTGCCATTATTGGAGACTCTTATATTGAGGCATTTCAAGTGAATAATGAGGAACATTTATCCAGAACGTTGGATCAGTTAATGGGAGATTCTATTCAAGTCTATTCCTTTGGGATGTCGGGTAGTCCTTTATCTCAATACTTGCATGTGGCACGATATGTACAACAAACTTTCCAACCCGATTTGTTTGTGGTTAGTGTGGTACACAATGATTTTGATGAAAGTTTACAAGACAAGGTGCTTCACTCATTTTATATGAGCCTAAAGATAGACGAAGACCAACAAATACAGGAGGTGTCTCCCACAGAGGAGTCAGCAAGTAAATTGGGTTTCTTAAAAAGAAGTGCTTTGTTGAATTATCTTTTACATAATTTGAAGATTAGGGAGTCATTCAGAGATTATTTTAAGTCAGATAATGAGCAAGTAGCAAATGCTAATATTTATGTAGATCAATTAGACACAAATAAAATTCTTTTGGCTACGGATTATGTGGTTAAAAAATTTAAAGAAGAGTTTCCCAACACTAGGGTTATTTTTATGATGGATGCTTCCAGGGGAGATATTTATAACGGAGAATTATCCACTAGTAGTGTTGCCTTTTTAGAGGACTTCCTAAAAAATATTTGCCAAAAACATGGAATAGAATACATTGCTTTAAGCGATTTATTTCAAGAAAATTATAATCAAAAAGAAAAAAGGTTTAATAGTCAATATGACTATCATTGGAATAAATATGCACATGACTTAATCGCTAATTATTTAAGCTCCTATTTAAGTAATTGAAAAAGAGATCATGAAAGGTTGGAGCTAGGAAAATATTAACGGATTTAAATTTAAAAATATGGATATTGTTAAAGACTTAGTAAAATTTATGGGTGCAAGAAAAAAATATTGGTTAGCTCCCGTAATCGTTGTTTTATTACTTTTAGGAATACTAATTGTAATTGGCGGTGGGTCAGCTGTAGCGCCATTTATTTATACATTGTTTTAAGTAAATTTAGCGAAAGCCTTCCTATGCGATAGGCGTTTTTTAGGCACTCTTGAGGCGGTCTTATCCGACTTTATTGGAAACGATTTAAAATATATTTTCCGCTAAGTTCATCATTGAGAACTTACTACTCCCTTATTTAAATCGTTGAACAATTTCGGAATACAGATTACAAAAGTTTTTAAAACTTTTGTAATCTGCACGTAGGAGACAGCCTCTATTCTTTCATCGAATAAAAAATTATAAATAATGGACCAAACCACTAAATACCAATCTCTATTAGTCATTGTACTGGGATTCAGTATTATCGCACTCTTTTTTGATTGGCAGTATTTACTGTATGGAGTCTTAGCATTAGGAGTCCTCTCAATGATGTTCTCTTCCTTTGGAGATTTAGTTGTAAAACTTTGGTTTAAATTGGCTCATGCGTTAGGATGGGTGAATGCGAGAGTACTATTGTCAATAGTATTTTTTCTCTTTTTATTTCCGATTAGTTTACTGTACCGATTGTTCTCAAAGGATGATATGATGTTGAAAAATAATTATAATTCAACTTTTAAAATTAGAAATCATAAATACATAAAAGAAGATTTAGAAAATATCTGGTAATGTATCCTTATTTTTTTTCGGTGCATCGCCTTAATTGCCCCTTTTAAAACCTTTATTCCTGAATTAGACCCTATGTCTTTGTATAGGAAACAGGATCAGAATATATTCAAAACTACTTTTTGAAAAACAAACCTTTAAATAGATAACCATTTAATAAGCAACCCTGATTTAATTTAATAAGCAACCCTAATTTGTGTCTTAGCCTCAAGGATGTCAGGTACATCCTTTGATCGTCTGCCGTCTTCGTCGCTGCTCGGATTGAACGCCGTGTGGGGTTTCGAGGACGAAGATACCACCCCTGATATTCACTGATAAAACTCCAACTAAGCTATCACCATTACCTATCAATTTAATTGCTATGAGTAAAAGAAAACGCATTTATCAGGTTGACTTATTTAGGTTTATTGCTTCTTTAAGTGTCGTACTGTATCATTATTTATTTAGAGGATTTGCGGCTGACAACATGACCAGTCTGAGCTTTGGAACAGCAGGGGAAATCTTTAAATACGGTTATTTAGGAGTGGATTTGTTTTTTATTATTAGTGGATTTGTTATTGCGCTTTCCATCAAACATAACTCCCTAATTAAATTTACTATTTCTAGAATCACCAGATTGTATCCCGCTTATTGGTTGTGTTTACTACTAAGTTTTGTGGTAATTCTGCTATATGGTTTTCCTTTCTATTCGGTCTCTTTTCAACAATTGCTAGTAAACGCCACCATGATACAAGAAGTCTTTGGGGTGGAACATGTAGATGGCGTCTATTGGTCGCTCTTTATAGAATTAAAGTTTTATTTCCTAATCGGCGTTTTTCTAGTCATCAAAAAAAAGGTTGACTTTAGTTTGGATTCTTTTATTATTATCTGGTTGATAATGGCATTCATCTATCTATTTACCCACCATCTATTTATTGTGAAACTCATTAGCTATTTCTGTATTCTGGATTGGAATTCTAATTTTTTGGCAGGAATGATTTTGTACCAGATTTATAAGAAAGGAGTAACTACGAAGTATCTTGTGTTATTATTAATTTGTCTAGGATTGTCTTTGTATTATGCCAATATACGACTAGTAGATTATAATAGTCATTATGACACGACGTTTTCTCCTTTAGTGGTAAGTGGTCTCATTTTTACTTGTTTTGTTTTGATGTATTTGGTAGCCATTAATAGACTAAATTTCTTGAATTCTCCAAAATGGTTGTATTTAGGAATGATGACCTATCCCTTATACTTGCTTCATCAGCGTATTGGTTTCATCATCTTTAATCACCTTGGAGCGCATGTTAATAAATATGCTTTACTGATTGGTACAACTCTACTTATGATGGGTATTTCTTATTATATTAGTAAAAAGTTAGAACCTGCAATGGCGGGTAAATTAAAACGCTATCTGGAATCGCTTTCTGATAAATATAAAAAGCCAATTTTGGCTATGATGGGGTATCCTTTATGACAAGGGAGTAGTACGCTACCTACGAAGGGATTAAATTTGAAAATGGTTTTTTAACTCAAAATAGATTTGGAGTTTTGACAAAACTCTAAAATAGATATGCCATATTAAAAAAATCTACTTGATGCACACCTTTCGTAACATACTTGAATATGGACAGGGCGCTGCCCTTTATCGTTACATCCAAAGAGTTCTACAAATATTATCAGGGCGAATGCCCTTCAATTGCTTACTTTAAAAGGGTGTTAGCCCTGATAATACTTGTTAGAAATGTCAATTAATATGATTTTGAAGGGCAGCGCCCTGGAAATATAAAGCATTATAATTTGTGTGCATCAGGTAGATTTTTAAAATATGGCATATCTTGGCTAGAACGACTTTTGGTGTACACACAATACTAGACGAAGCTAGAAGTTAACCACCTGCATCGGAGAATATATTGTATCCGCAGTTTGTACCACCTGCTCCCAATCCAGGGTCATTGGCTTTAATTGTCGCTTCACAAATAACTCCATTTGGTCGGTGTGATGTGGGTGATTTTTTTCAGCATTTGTACCATAGGCGTTGACCGTTTCTAGCTGCACACCCTCTGGTCCAAAACGAGCTAACATAATATAGGATTCTCCTGCCACTCCTTTATAAGTGCCGTCTTCCTGTTTTCTACTATACATCGCCGCTAATACATCTGGACCTCCACCTAAAGGGAGGCTGACCGTATCCCTTTGATGTTTTTGTAGCGCTCCTAAAGGTACTTGAAGAGTACCAAATTGGGTCTGTAATTCTTGTTGGGCAGTATGGATGGCTTTGGCGCAATCGGACGCAGTAATCGTTTGACCGGGCTTATATCTTTCCTCTTTTTTTAACTGCTCGATTAAAGTATTTAAACTTACAATAAATAAAGAAGCAGTCGTATTATCTTCGTGAGTAGAGCGATCCCAGTCATTTAATAATCGAAGTGCTTCTTTTATTTCTGGATATTTATCTGGTTGGAGCTGTAACAGCATTTCCAAGTTGGTCATATTCGGAGAACGAAGTGGAGTAGGGTACTGCAAGTCGTATTTGATAGATTTAAAAGTAGCATAATCCAATGTGTCACTCTTTGTAAGCAACTCTAATAATCGGGCACTGCGATTATTTTCTACGCCTGTTGTTTGATAACCCATGGTTAGGTTGTCTTCATCTTCGATGGGGTTGTCTGCTTTGGCACTAGAAGAAAACGGAGTGTTATTGGTATTGTAAACAAAACCTGAATTCGGATTCTCTACTTGTGGCAAACTGTCGAGTGGGTAATAATTGTTCGACCAAAGGGTGGCAGAAGTATCGCCCGGTAATACGCTCTTCCAGTTATAATTCGGATTACGAATAGGTAACTTCCCATTGCTTAAATAATAAATATTATCGTCTTGATCGGCATATACAATGTTATTAGATACAATTTTTCTTCTCTCTAATGCCGTTTTGAATTCTTCAAAATTCGTTGCCTTATTCATCGCCAACCATTGCTCTGCTGCACCCAAATTTTGGGCGACCACGTATCGCCATGAAAAGAAGCCTTGCTCTGTTTCAAAGGTAGGACCGTATATACTTTCATAGATCGTTCTTCGGATCGGAATTTTAATCGGACCGAACATTTTTAACCAAGCCCAATATTTCTTTTCGGTCAAGGTTTTCCATTCCCCATCAAAGCGATATTTTAATTTTTCGGTGGGGTGCATGGTCAATTGATATACGTCGGAGAAATCCGCATGATTGACCGTATGTGCCCAACCCAAATGTTGGTTGACTCCATGAAAAATACAGATGCCTCCAGGGAAGGTACCTCCCAGAATATTTAAGCCTTCCTCACTGATTAAGTGCGCCTCGTACCAAGAATACCAGCCTTCTAAAGGTTGATGCGAATTGATGGCTAAAAAGGTTTCCTCCGTATTTGTTTTTCGCTTACTAATGGCAATGGCATTGGAGCCTTTGGGTAGGTCCGCATTGGGAATAGGCGCTATTTTGTTTTCCAGAATTTTCACCAAATCTTTGCCTGCGCCAGATATTTCGACGTTCCCCATTAGGTAGCCCATTAAAATATCTTTTTCGGATAAGGGGAAGACATCGGGTATTAATAATTCCTCTGGATGCAAGGCGGCATAGGCGTTGATGCCCGCTACAAAGTGTTCTACATATTTCTTAAAAGGTCCAGTTACAGCGGATTCATAATGCTGATTAACGACTTCTCTCAATCCCATAAATTGGATGCCAAAATCTACTACGATACCGTCCCTCCCTTTATATTCTCCTAGTCTTCCTCTGATACCCAGCATTTGTTCTTGAAGCGTCACAAAATCATCTTCGCATTCTGCCCAAGCTAAGCCATACGCTACCTCCGCATCCGTCGGCGCATATATATGGGGTACACCCCATTGATCTCTAGCGATTTTTATTTGGTCTACCGCTACCCCCTTATGCTTGGAAGATTGGCAGGATAAACAAAAAAGGAATAGGATAAATAGGATGTGTGGTTTCATTCTATAAAAGTAGGACTTCCTTTTTAAAAAGGAAGTTTTGAATGAAAAATTTCGCAGTATGAATACAATGAGTCTATAGCAGATGTATGATGTCTTATTTGAAACAAATAAGCATGTCTAAAATTTCCGTATCTTTAATCAACTGAACGCATCAAATAAAACTTCCTTCGAATAGTATTAATTTTAATGCATACTACCAAAACGAAAATATTAGTTGCTGCACTTCGACTGTTTAATCAGCAGGGATTGGTCAATGTGCGATTGCAGCAAATAGCAGATGAAGCAGGTATTAGCGTCGGAAATTTAGCTTATCATTATTATAGCAAAGAGGCAATTGTTAATTCCTTAGACCAAGAACTGTCTGAATTAATTGCCCCATTTATTGCTAAAGATCGGTTGTTTCTCTCTTTGATGGATTTCGATAATCATTTAGCTCGCTATTACCATTTATTAAGAGACTATTCTTTTTGTTTCATTGATTTACTAGAACTAAAGAGAGCCTATCCAAAATTGTACAAAAAGCAAAATGATTATATTTCACAAATTACTCAACAAATAGAAAATTGGTTTATAGCGAATGTGGAGAGAGGACTCATTCAACCTGCTATACGGCCTAAACATTATCAAATCATTGCCCACACGATTTGGATGATTATTACTTTTTGGATGACGCAACCTATTGATAAAGGCTTGCCAGAAGAACGAGAAAGAGTTTTTAAAGAAGCAGTGTGGAGCCAAGTCCTCCCTTACTTAACGAAATCAGGTAGATTGGAATTTGATGTAATGATAGAGCGATTATTGGATTCTTATGCGCCATAAGTAAGATTGTTTGATGGCTTAATTATTGACTGTCAATAGGAAAAGTAACCATCAAGCTAGGCTGTTCAGAATTATAGGTGCTGACAATCAATGGTTTAGAACTTCAAAATGGCTTATTTTCAATGAACTAGCCTTAGATCAGATTTTTGCCATAAAATACCTTTTTTAAAATGCTGATTATCAATTAGTTGAAATTCTGAACAGCCTAACATCAAGCCATCAACTATGTTTTAAAATTTCATAAGTGAAAGCGACAAAATTAAAAATAATACAATCCGCCATTCAACTTTTTAATCAGGAAGGAATGACCAATGTGCGTTTACAGCAAATTGCAGATAAAGCTAGTATAAGCGTTGGAAATCTAGCTTACCATTTTCCTAATAAAAGGGCAATTGTTCGTCAGATTGATAAAGAATTAGAAAGTGTTATTACGCCCATTTTATTCAGTGAACATGCTTTCCCACATTTGATTGATTTCGATAATCAGCTTTCCAGCTACTATGCCTTAATGAAACAATATGCCTTTTATTTTTTGGATGTTTTGGAATTTGAACGTGCTTATCCAGTACTACATATAAAAAGAAAAAAGTATATCCAACGAATGATTCAGCAGATCGAACAATGGATTCAACAACATACACAGAAAGGCACCTTTAATACAGAGATACAAGAGAATCAATACCATTTAACAGCCCATTCTATTTGGATGATATTTACTTTTTGGATGACCCAACAAAAGGTAAGTGGGATGGGCGCCAGTCATGAAACAGCTTTCAAAGAAGCTGTTTGGAATCAATTATTGCCTATATTTACTTCAATAGGATTAATGGAATTTGAAGCCATCATTTTACCTCAATTAAAATTAGTAAATCTCTCTGATTTTTAGTACTTTACATTGTCTTTTTTAATGTTGAATAGCATTAAAAATTCCTACTTGTAACGTTTTGCGTACCTAGATAGGATGGGAACACGGATGGAACGGATCAGAACGGATACCATACAGGACATGTATGTAAAAGAATAGCACCTATCCTACTTAGAAATCCGTTTTATCCGTCTCATCCGTTGAATCCGTGTTCCCATCCTGCCCTATTGGAGTCTTGGGTACGCAATCCGTTATTA
>CALJIQ010000473.1 GCA_937973995.1 uncultured Saprospiraceae bacterium | reverse complement strand
TCTCAAGACAAATTTAAAATTCAAATAACTAAATTGCAATATTGATTTTTTAGTAAAGTTTATGGGTAAGGAAAAAGTAAGAGAATATGAAGAAGATTATTTTTACTGGACCTGAATCTACTGGGAAAACCACCATTTGTCGAGCAATGGCTGAGTATTTCAACTGTAGTTGGGTGCCAGAGTATGCCAGAGAATATTTAGAACAACTTAACCGACCTTATACAGAAAATGATTTATTTGTGATCGCCAAAGGACAATGGGAAAGAGAAGAACAACAGCTAGATCATCATGGATCTTTTCTTTTTTGTGATACCTCTATGTTGGTCCTAAAAATTTGGTCAGTACACAAATATGGAAAATGCCATCCTTGGATTAGTAGGAAATTAGAGCAAGAAAAACCTGCGCGCTATTTTTTATGCGCTCCCGATATTCCGTGGGAGTATGATTCATTAAGAGAACATCCTTTAGTTAGAAATCAACTATTTGAATTATATGAAATTGAACTAAAAAAACTAGGAGTCGCTTATCATATTTTAAGAGGAAAGGAAACAGAAAGGAATGCTGAGGTGGTAAAAATTCTAAGGTCTCTCTGAAAAAATGGGGTGAAGACAAACTTCTATATTTGGAGCTGCTAAAAGCGCCCTAAACTGGAGAGTCTTTTTTTTAATAGGAAATTTTCTTAATTTAGAGGGAGACATTGATTAATTAATATTTTTAGTCAAATGTCTAAATTGTTCAATATGGCCCAAAAGAAGGAATTTGAGGCATAATGATGCCCCAAAGCCTTCTAAAGAGTCATAATAGAGAGATTTTTCTGAAAGAGTGCACTGATTTTTCGGTGTGCTCTTTTTTTTTTTGCTTTGAATATCCTTTAGAAGAGAGCTTTATTTTCGTGAAATTTATTGCTTGCGATTGCCAAAAAGCTGCAAGCTTTTTGGTGTAACAAAGAAATAGGAATTTTTTTTAGTAGTTTAACATTTGAGCAAAAAAACGTAATTATCATATTTGATATAATTTTACTGTTAATTATTTGATAAACAATTGATAGTTAGGGTTTTAGAATTTTGTGATGAGATAAATGTATAAGCAGCAAAATCGAAATTGGGGAACATTTTATGCTTTGCTATCGCTTTCTACTGCTTATTAACTGAAAACAACAATCTTTCTTTGGTTGTGTTATATTTGCACCTAAATTTCATTCTCAAGGGGTGGCCTAAAATAACGGCCTGAGATCATACCCATAGAACCTGCTCAGGTAATGCTGAGAAGGGATATGAATTTTCTGCTTATCTATTAAGTTAAAAATTAAGTGTCTCGGAATAATTAAACTAGTAGAATTTTGCACTAGATTTTTCCGATCGTTTTTCTCAAAAAATCAGTGGACGGCTGAGCTACGGTTTTATTTTTTGATGAAAAATATATGCGGAGAATGATGCTCCTACTCTTTTATCTAGGTCAAGACACTTAAGAAAGTTTGGATAGTGGAAAATAGTGACTAGCCTCTTGTCATTATCAAACATACATACTATGTTTAATCAAAAACATTACCCCCCTCCATTTTCACGGAGTGGTCTATTAAGCCTACAAATTCCACTAGTATTTGTAATCCTATTGGTTTCCAGTTGTCTTTGGGGACAGGCTACCATTAGTGGTAAGATTGTGGATGAAAATGAATTACCATTAACAGGTGCTTCAGTGATCCTTATCGGCACAGATGCTGGTTCTGCTACGGACCTACAAGGTGATTTTTCCATTCAAAATGCTCCAATTGGTCAGCAAACGCTAAAGATATCTTACGTTGGATATGAAGATCAAACGATCGAACGACAAGTTGTCAAAGGCGATAATTTCTTAACGACTATCAAACTAACAGAAAGACCCATCTCCTTTGGCGCAATTACAGTAAAAGCTACTCGAGCAAAGGACAAATCGCCTATCACTTATACTAACTTAGAAAAAGAAGAAATAGAAAGAAATAATCTCGGGCAAGATGTTCCGTATTTATTGAGATGGTCTCCATCTGCGGTAGTTACCTCAGATGCGGGTACTGGGATTGGTTATACAGGCATTCGGATTAGAGGGACGGACCCTAGCAGAATAAATGTAACGATTAATGGCGTTCCGCTGAATGATTCGGAGTCGCAGGGAGTTTTCTGGGTGGATCTACCCGATTTTGTAAGTTCTACTGATAATATCCAAATACAACGGGGAGTAGGTACCTCTACCAATGGACCTGCTGCTTTTGGGGCTACCATTAATTTAAACACTAGTGTCTTACAGACCGAACCCTACGGACAACTCACTGGATCAGTCGGGTCCTTTAATACTAGAAGGGCAAATATTTCTTTCGGATCGGGATTACTGAATGACCATTTTACTTTTGATGGTCGCATCTCTAGAATTGATTCGGATGGGTATATTGATAGGGCCACTGCTAATTTGGAATCCTATTATTTATCTGGAGCTTATGTCAAAAAGAATAGTTCTTTACGCTTAAATGTTTTCAGTGGTCATGAAGTTACCTATCAGGCATGGAATGGCGTGCCAGCCCAATTTATTAATGATGAAAACTTGCGAACTTATAATTCCGCTGGAACGGATCGACCTGGTGAACCTCATGATAATGAAGTAGATGACTATCAACAAAATCATTATCAAGTACTGTATAATAATCAAATCAATAGAAATATTGATCTAAGTTTGGTGGGGAATTATACGCGTGGAAAAGGATTTTTTGAATTGTATAAAGGAGGAGCTGACTTTGGAAAATACCAATTACCAACCATAACGATAGGGGAGGAGACGATCAACAGTTCTGACTTAATTGAAAGAAGATGGTTGGATAATGATTTCTATTTTGGATCGGCCGCTTTAAACTTCGAGAGTGATAACCAACAATGGCAAATGAGTTTGGGTACAGGATATAGTTTATACAAAGGAGATCATTTCGGGGAAGTTATTTGGGCTAGAAATGCCAGCACCACTGAACTGAATCATCGCTATTATGATAACGAAGGCATCAAAAATGATTTCAATATTTTTGGTAAAACGAATTATCAAATCACTTCTACCTTAAATGGTTTTTTGGATTTACAATATAGACGAGTGGATTATGAATTTGAAGGTTTTAATAATGACGGACTGCCTGTTAACCAAATGGTTGATTTCAATTTTTTCAATCCTAAAGTGGGGCTTTCCTTCCTTCCTTCTCCTTCGACCACTGTCTATGCCTACTTTGGGGTAGCAAATAAAGAGCCTAACAGAAGTGATTTTACGGATACCTCGCCTGATTCTAGACCTACACATGAAACATTATATGATACAGAAATCGGAGTGAAAAAATCATGGAATAAAGCCGCCTTAGAAGCCAATATGTATTTCATGACTTACGATAATCAATTGGTCCTTACTGGTCAGATTAATGATGTGGGAGAATATACCAGAGTCAATGTGCCAGATAGCTATCGCTTAGGGGTGGAGTTAGTCGGAGGGTTGCAAATAACGGATCAATTCGATGTAAATGCTTCCGTAACCTTGAGTGACAATAAGATAGCTTCCTTTACAGAGTTTATTGATAATTGGGACACATGGGCACAGGAAACCGTACTACATGAGGAGACCAACTTAGCCTTTTCTCCAAATGCTATTGTTAATACCGATATTAGGTATACTTTTTTATCCAATAGAAATCAGGAAGGAAATATTAGCTTGTTGAGTAAATATGTTGGTAAGCAATTTATAGATAACACTTCCAATGAGCATACGGCTTTAGACGCTTATTTCTTCTCCGATATTCGTTTGGGATATACCTTAAAAACAAAATTTTTGAAAGAAATTGGGGTAATTTTATTGGTTCGTAATATTTTTGATGCGAAATTTTCTACTAATGCTTGGACGTATCGGTATATTTCGGAAGGGTATGATGGGAGAGCAGATGATCCGCATACGAGATTAGAACAAGGAGCTACTTATAATTTAACGGGCTTTTATCCCCAAGCAGGTAGGCATTTCTTATTAGGCTTAAATTTGAAATTTTAGATTTAATCGTAATGGATGAATATAGGCTCATTGCCTTTGGTAGTTCGCAAATAGTCATCCATTACCGAATAACCAAACCAATGGCTAAACCATCATTTCGGTATTTTAAATCCTTGCAAGACCAAGGAGAAGATGAATACTTAGGTAATATTTGGGGATGGAAGAATTCTTTGATAGGATTGGGACTCATCCTGTTTTTTATGGCTTTATATTCTTATAGAGCATATATGCATCCCAATACCAATCCATCTGAAATTAAATTTGAACTGGAAGCACCTAAAAGGGTGGAGTAAGTGGAAGGACCTTATTAATTACTGATTAGTAATTATTCTACAAACATGAAAAATAGTAAGCTCTCAATGCATAATTAGCATTTTGTGATTGATAGTTGTGTTAGCACTCTTGGTGCTAACATAACTCTATAAGTCAACCAACTTATGTTAGCACCAAGAGTGCTAACACAAGATTTATTCAATCTCTATTGAGAATTTACGATAAACACGCGTAATTAGCTAATAA
>CALJIQ010000472.1 GCA_937973995.1 uncultured Saprospiraceae bacterium | reverse complement strand
GATTCAGTCGTCTCATTGTTGGACCACGTTACTTCATAATCTAAAGGAGAAGTAGTGGTTACTTCAATATTGATCGCGCCATCTGCATCACTTGGACAACTGACTACTTGTACTAAAGTAGTATCTACTTCTATTTGATTTAAAGAAGTACAACAATTTTCAATATCTAATGTGAAAAAAGCAGGTACTCGACATCCTACTGGAGAGGTTACAAATACTTCGATTGTTTTTTCTCCTATGGTATCATAAGTAATCGTATGAGGACCAGCATCAGTAGAGGTAGCTATGCTTGCCCCTTCCCCAAAGCTCCATTCATAACCTGCATAAGTTTCTGGTAAAGAAAAAGTGATTTCTTGTCCATAACATGCTGTGGAAGTGGCTGAAGCTTCAATGACAGGTTTTGGCCCAACAAATTGTGCATTATCAGTGAACTCAATAGTGAAACCATTATCACTATTTGTACTATGGACGATTAGGTAGAAAAAATTGCCATCAAAATGCAAGATTGGGTCAAGGATACCATTATTACCAGGATTACATTCTTTTTTTTCACTTAGGATATTTCCCCCCTCCACTGTTCCTGTTACCCCCGAACAGGTTGATATCCCACACTTTCTTGGATCTTGAAAATCTAAACTATTCAGATCACTGCCTTCATATACTGCAAAATCTAAATTCGTATTTGGATTATCAGGTGTAATCGTAAAACCGATGGACAAGTCTGTTATTGGATTTTCAGATTGCCAAGCAAACCAAACACTATTGGTTTCTTGCTCAATACATGTTGTTTCAGTTGCATTATTGCCTGCACCTTGAAAAGGAGCAACTTTTAAGGTATTATTATCACAAAGTATAATTGCATCCGCAGCATCTTGATGCCCATTAGGATCAATAGCAATAGTTTGTGCCGTAGTAAAAACTATAGAAGAAAAACTGAAACAAAAAAGACAAAATATTTGCTTATACATATCGCTCATAACCAACTGAATAGATTCATTTTGGAAAAAACACTAATGGCTAAAAAAAGACTATTCTATATCTAACTGATATGGAACGTATTTAGGCTGAAAATCGTCTTTTTAAAAGCGCAAAAATAAGGGAAATGTCAGTAGTTTCACTTTTGCAGCCCCTTGAAAACAAAAAGCCCTGATTTTCAAATGAAAATCAGGGCTTTAATAATTGAGAATGAAGAATTGAGAATTGAGAATTGCATCACAGGAATTCTCAATTCTTCATTCTCAATTCTCAATTAATTTATTCTATTCCGTGCATCATCTTCTTCATAAAGCCATTCATTAAAATTAATAGTATGCCTGCGCCAATAGGCACTAGGGTAAAAATTAAAAAGAAAGTAGCCATACTATTAGATTCAACAATAGCATCTATATAACTACCCGTCAGTCCACCTGCCCAGTTGGCAACGAAATTGGCAATAAACCAAACGCCAAACATTAGCCCAATAAGTCGGACAGGGGCCAACTTACTAACATAGGAAAGACCAACAGGCGAAACGCATAACTCTCCCATTGTATGGAAATAATAAGCTAAGATTAACCAAACCATACTGACTGAAGCCGTTTTAGCCCCTTGTGGTATTCCAGAACTACCAAAGGCTAGGATACCAAAACCAATTCCTAATACGATAAGCCCCAAGGCAAACTTAATGGGACCAGAGGTGATAATTCCTTTTTCCCAAAATTTAGAGACCATAGGGGCCATTGTAATAATAAAGAAAGAATTCAAGATAGAAAACCATGAAGCCTGCACCTCTGTTGTATCTGCTTGAAATTCTCTATTTAACATCCAGAGAACGATTCCCCAGATAACGACAAAACTAAATCCTAAGATGGTATTAGAAAGACTGATTTCACTGAAAGTAACATTGAAGAGTTTAAATAAAACCCAAGTAATGACTGCTAAAGAACCGACGGTGAGCAAGGCATTGATCGAATTGAATATAGTCCCACTGCTTCCCTCTAAAGTTCTATCTGTATAATCTCTTGCAAATACACTCATAGAACCGCCTGCTTGTTCAAATGCCCACCAGAAAAAGACCGTAAAAAAGGTTAAGATAATAATTACCCACACCCTATCTTTTTCTACTTTAGTAAGGCTTGGATCAGTAACAATATAACCTACAATTGGAATAACTAACCCAAATACGATAGGTGGTATCCAGTTTTTATTGACGGTCGTTAGAAAGGAGGTAGAATCTACTTTAGGAAATAAGAGGAAGCAAAGTGCAGCGATCACTAAACCTACCAGTGCCCAAGTACCAATTCTTTTAGTATTGGTCTCTCCTTTGGTAGCACTTGCATCAACTACTTTTTTCTTAGGTGATTTTCCTATTTCGCCTAAGATACTTTGTCCAAAGTAGAATTGTAGCATCCCTAATAACATAAAGATACCCGCCAATCCAAATCCGTAACTCCAAGAGATTTTTTCTCCAATATAGCCACATAACAAAATACCTAAAAAAGCCCCTGCATTAATTCCCATATAGAAGATGGTATAGGCAGAATCTTTCTTGGATTCATCTGTGTAGAGTTGTCCTACAATAGAGGAAATATTTGGTTTAAACAATCCATTTCCTATAATTAAGGCCGTTAGACCTGCATAGAAAAAGGCGGGATTACTTTCTATTGCCATGAACCCATGCCCGATAGCCATAATTAATGCCCCTAACACGACCGCTTTTCGATAACCGATTAAATTATCGGCAATCATCCCCCCAAACAAAGGAGTTAGGTAAACCAAGCCAGTATATAAGCCATATAAGCCTATTGCATCTTCCCTCTCCCAACCATATCCACCGTCAATTAGGGAGGAGGTTAGAAATAACACCAATAATGCCCGCATCCCGTAATAGGAAAATCGTTCCCACATCTCCGTAAAGAAGAGCATAAATAAACTCGCAGGATGATCTAAAATCGTTTTATCTTTTACAAGTGAACTTCCAAACTTATCCGCCATGTATGATTAATTTTCAAATTCTAACTTCCAAATTCCAAACACGGTAAGGTGATTTTGAAATTTGATGCTTGGAATTTGGAATTTTAAAAAAGAGAGCTAAAATTAATTTTTTTTAATTTAAATCGAGAAAAGTGCTGTTTTTTATTTCGTTTTTGAAGGTTTTAACGAAATAATAATAGTTCAAGCTATTTGTAAGCTGACAGTAGGAGCTAATATTTGCTTTTACCCTAATACCATAGGAATCAGAGATCAGAAGCTATTGTTTAGCTTATAGTGTAACCTAAGGCTAGGAATATAGTGAGACGAATCCCCCAACCCCGCAGGGGAGTACCACAGAATAAGCTATAAGGTAAGTAATTAAAAAACAACTCAATAGACTTGCTTCTAACGAACTCCCCTTCGGGGTTGGGGGAATAGGAAGTGCAGATGTATAGTGTTTGATACTTACTAAGACTAAGATTAATAAAAATAGGATCCTCATCTCCTTAATTCCCCTTTCCATTGCTTAGTAATTTCATACAAACCAATAGACATCGCCATGATTACATTCATAGAACTAATTTGCCCATACATTGGAATATGATAGCAATGATCTAAAAGGGGCAATAATTCCTCTGAAATACCATGATTTTCTGCTCCAAATAGGAGCGCAATTTTTTCAAAAGGACGCCCCTTCCATTCGTATAAGCTATTGCTTGTATCCGTAATTTCCATGCCAACAAGGGTATATCTTTCTTTTTTGAGCTGTTGGAGTAGGGCAATACTGTTGGTGGAAGTACTGAAAGGGACTAGCTCATCGGCTTTACGAGCTGTTTTTTTGATTTTTGCTGCGGGTGGAGTAGGTGTGTCCCCCAATAAGTAGAGGTGTTGAACCCCCATGATTTCACAGGTGCGAAATGCCATTCCTACATTTTGTGGACTATGAAAGTTATCGCATAACACCACTATTGGAAAGGTAGTTTTTATATTTGTGATTTCGTGATGCTTTAGTTGTCTCAAGAGAAAATAGGTATTGTGGTTTTATGGCTTTTTGGTGTTATGGCTGCAATACCACAAAGCCATAGCACCAAAATACCAAAATACCTTTAAATATGTGGAGAGCCTTAGCTAAGATAATAATGAAAATTGGTGGGTGGAAAGTGGTGTATCCTGTACCGAAAGAGTCGGATCGATGCGTGATGATCGCTGCCCCACATACTACCAATTGGGATGGTTTTTGGGTTTTAGTTGCCTTATTAGTATTGGATATTCCTTTTAAAGTAGCCGTTAAGGATACTTGGACGAATGCACCGTTGATTGGTAATTTTATGAAAAATAGGGGCTTTTTAGGGATTAATAGAAGTAGAAAAAAAGAAGGGGAACCCCGAAAAAGCCAAACGGAACAAATGGCTGATTTTTTTAAAACCAATGAGAAAATAGCGATGGTTATCGCCCCTGAAGGGACTAGACGGTTGCGCCCTGAGTGGAAAATGGGCTTTTATCATATTGCCAAAATGGCAAATGTGCCAATTACGTACGGTTTTTTAGATTATGCTAAAAAAGAGGCTGGGGTAGGAGGGGTTGTTTATCCTACGGATGATGTAGCAGCGGATATGAAAGAAATTTTGACCTTTTACGAAAACATTACTCCTAAATATCCCGAACAATTTAGCTTGGATCAACGATATACTTAATTAGGAGTCAGGAGTCAGGAGTCAGGAGTCATCTCCAATGTCGCATGTAACAATTATCATTTATATTTTTGTAATTGGCTAGGTGTTATGGTATTTTGGTTTTATGGTATTCTGGTAAAGTTTACTTTTTTAAAAATTTTATTTGCTTTAAATCCTATTCTTGATATTGAAAACTTAACCATACTACCAAAACACCATAGAACCACAAGACCTATTCAATTACTGTAATTTTTAATTTCATACAATTTAGGTAAAAAGGTAGGATAGCTTTATGGTGAGAATCTTCAATCCTTTAAACTCGCTATCCTTCTATCCTTATTAAAGACATTATTGAATCATGGGAAGAGCGTTTGAATATCGAAAAGCGAGAAAATTTAAGCGATGGGCAGCTATGGCGAAAGTCAATAGCAAAATTAGTAGAGACATCGTTATTTCTATTAAAGAGGGTGGAGGTATTTCTGATCCTTCAATGAATGCTCGTTTGCGGGCGGTTATGCAAAATGCTAGATCTTTAAATGTAACTAAGACCGTTATTGAACGAGCCATAAAGAAGGCAACAGATAAAGATACGGCTAACTATAAAGAAGGCTTATTTGAGGGCTATGGACCGCATGGGATAGCGATTATTGTAGAAACAGCATCGGACAATAATAACAGAACAGTGGCGAATGTCAGAAGCTATTTTAATAAGTGTAATGGCAATTTAGGTACTTCTGGATCAGTTTCTTTTATGTTTGAGCATAATTGTCATTTCAAAATACCTAAAGGAGATATCAATGATCCAGAAGAATTGGAATTGGAATTGATCGATCATGGCGCAGAAGAGGTGTTTGTGGATGAAGGGGAAGGAGAAGAGGGAGCCGTTCCTTCTATTATGATCTATGGTTCTTTTGAAAGTTTTGGTTCTTTACAAAGTGCGTTGGAGGGAATGGGGCACGAAATCATTTCTTCTGGATTTGAGCGTATCCCTACCAATACCAAAACGCTCAATAAGGATCAAGCTGCGGAGGTAGAAAAGTTAATAGAAAAATTAGAGGTGGACGAAGATGTGATGAATGTTTATCATACGATGGTATATGAGAATTAGTGGGGAGTTAGGAGTGAGGAGTGAGGAGTGAGGTGTACTCCTAACTCCTAACTCTTCACTCCACACTATTAAGCAGTGCATCTGTATTGACATTATTCTTTATCAATTCGATAGCCCGTCTTACCTTCCAGGGCGTACTCAAGTTTATTTTCACTTCAATACGACTGATTTTTAAAACAGATCCATAGGTGTCTAGGCTCGTTCTGATGACAGGTATTTTATGATGTTCAATATATTCAAGGGAAGATTTTTTGATATCTCCCTCACCTGTTGCCACAATCCCAGAAAGAGGAGAAGTTTCCAAATTTAGGATATTGGATAGGGTTTTGATGCGCTCAATCGCATTATTAACCTTGTCAGCAGCCACTACTAATAGCGAGTCATTAGGATGATTTTTAAATTCTGCTAAAGTAATTAAAGAGCCGGGTAAAATTTCTGCTACTTTGTTGAATGCCTTATCCTTGTTATAAATAATTTCTCCTCTTATGGCTCTGGCCACGGTAGTGATTAACGGAAAGGCAAGGCTCTTATCATAAGGGAGCGCACCCAAAAGGGGTAAGTCATGTTGCTCTAAATATTTACCCACATAATGTTTTACCTTTTCTATTTTATCAGGCTTAACTTTATTAATGATAACGCCGATAATAGGAACTTGACCCATTTTAAATTTTGCAATACAGAGTGCTAGCATATCTATCGTGCTACCAATACCTCCCTCTACGACCATCACCACTCCAGAATTGGTCATTTTTGCTACCTCTGCATTGGAGAGATTAACAATACTCCCTACCCCTGGATGACCCGTTCCTTCATAAATGACCAAATCGTTTTCTTGCTCTAATTGCTCTTTGGCAAAAGCTATTTTTTTAGGATAACTAAATTGATCTGGGCTATCAATAAAAGCAGCTGTCGCTCCTTTTCCTAAAATAACGGGACTATGGATGGCAGCGTGTAATTGGAATTTCATTAAATCAGAAAATAAAACAGCATCTTTATCTACTTCGATATTATTATAGGTAAGTGATTTTTGTCCAACGGGTTTGCAGTATCCAACTTTCAATCCCATGTCCATAAAAGTGGCAACCAATCCAAGTGTAGATGTTGTTTTGCCGATATGCTGGCTGGTGGCTGCTACATAGATACTTTTATATTTCATTTTTTTTATATTTCTTTTTTTATTAGTAAAAATAAATATATTTTTACTGTGCTAAATAAAACAACCCTACCTAAAAAAATTGTCTTATTAGAGAGATTAATAATTCCCCCTTGCATAGCGATGAATTTCGCTTTGTGAAACACTATCTCTTTTTTACAATTCAATTCAAAACTTGCTCTTAAAAACAAAAATGCAAAGTTGTCAATTAAGATAACTTTGCATTTAGTTTTTATAGCGTTTATAGATAAATCAATTCTCCCTCAAATTTCACGCTACCCACTTGATTAGTTTAAGCGGTCTAAGCTTTTGCCTTCTTTTTCTTTTTTGCCGCTTTTTTCACAGGTTCATTCATCACCTGTGTTTGATGATTAATAGATTCCTGGTGAATGGCAGTTAATATTTGAGTAACAAAACCATCACTCAATCCTTTTTCTCTTCCTTTTTGAATCGTTCTATTTAAAATTTCATTCCAGCGACTAGTTTGTAGAATGGAGATATTATTTTTCTTTTTATATATACCAATATTCTCCGCTACTTTCATTCGTCTTCCAAGCAAATCAAATAAGTCTTTGTCTATGTCATCAATTTCATGACGGAGGTCATCAATGTGTTCTAAATACGCTACATCATCTGTAGTTTCTTCTCTTACTTTCAAGCCCTTTACTAATTTCCCAAAGACGGCAGGGGTAATTTGCTGGGCAGCATCACTCCATGCTTCATCGGGTGTCGGGTGTACCTCGGTCATGAGGCCATCAAATTGTAGGTCCATTGCCTTTTGAGCAACACTCGCTAAAATATCCCTTCTTCCGCAGATATGACTATTGTCACAAATGATTTGAATATCAGGCACATTTCTCTTCAATTCAATCGGTAGTTGCCATCTCGGTTCATTCCGGTATTTAGAATTACCAAACGAAGAAAAACCACGATGAATCACTCCAATTTTAGAAATACCTGCCTTGTGTATCCGCTCAATGGCGCCCATCCATAATTTTACATCTGGATTGATTGGGTTTTTTATTAAAACAGGAATATCCACTCCTTTCAGTGCATCTGCTACTTCTTGTACAGAGAAGGGATTAACCGTGGTTCTAGCTCCTAGCCAAAGTACATCAATGCCAGCTTTTAAGGCTTCAAATACATGTTCTCTATTAGCTACTTCTGTCGTTACGGCTAAACCCGTTTCCTTTTTTACTCTTTTTAACCAATTCAATCCAATAGCGCCAACTCCCTCAAAAGAACCTGGTCTTGTTCGAGGTTTCCAAATGCCAGATCGAAAGCAGTCAATTCCTTGCTTGGCTAATGCCTTAGCTGTTTTAAGTACTTGCTCTTCGGACTCTGCGCTACATGGTCCAGCAATAATAATTGGTTTACCTGGTTGTTTGTCAAATACTGGACTAATTTTCATTTTCAATTTATTTAGGGGACAGGAGTCAGGAGTCAGGAGTCAGATGCTAAACGTTAGTTACCACCTGACCTCTGACTCCTGACTTCTGACTCCTCTATTAACTAATTATTTTTCGAATATTATTTGCTTCTTCTATTTTATCGTAGAAGGTATCAAAATCTTTTTTGATTAGCATGGTTCTAAATTCTGACAAGGTACTAATATATTCATCTAAAATCGTCATCACATTATCTCTGTTTTGACGAAAGATGGGTATCCACATATTAGGCGAACTCTTGGCTAAGCGAACGGTTGAACCAAAACCACTACTCGCTAATTCAAATATCCGCCCTTCGTTCTTTTCTTTTTCTAATACGGTCAAGGCCAATGCAAACGAACTGATATGAGAAATGTGAGAAACATAAGCAGTATGTACATCATGCTCGGTAGCACCTAAGTAGGTAATGTTCATATTCATGGATCGGTAAAGATCCTCCGCTATTTTGACAGCATCTTTAGCACTGTCTTCTTGGTCAACTATCACCGTATATTTTCCATCGTATAAATTAGGAATTGCTGCTTCAGGACCAGAATATTCTGTTCCTGCCATTGGGTGGGTAGCTACTAGGCGTTGTCTATTTGGGTGAGATTTTAGTTCAGTTAGTAAGTGTTCTTTTGTAGAACCTACTTCCAATACTACTTGCTTTTTATTTACCAGGTCTAAGACCTGAGGTAATACTTTGAGCATCACATCCACAGGCGTAGAAACTATAATTATATCCGATCCTTTGACCGCTTCTTCTAAGGGAAGTGCTTCATCAATTAGATAGCGACGAATAGCTTTTTTTTCATGTTCTCGAATGGCATCCACGCCGATGACTTTAGTTGCAAAACCATTCTCTTGCAAACTAATGGCCATAGAGCCGCCTATTAATCCGATACCTATAATGCTTACAATCATGCTAAGTCTAGTGCTTTTGTATGGCAATCGCATAAAATCATCCCTTTGTTTATCTGTGTAGTTGTTTATTTGTTTAGTGGTATAAAGCTTATTTATTAACCTCTTAGTCTAAGTCATGGGCAGGTAAACAATTAAACTGATAAACAAATAAACAAAAGGCTATTATGCGATTGCCTTAAGTGCTGTTGCTACTCGTTTAATAGCTGTTTCAAAAACATCTACTTCATTACATAAGGAGGCTCGAATATAGCCATCCCCTTGATTACCGAAAATGCCACCTGGCGTGATAAAGACTCTGGCGTTGTACAAAATTTCATCTGATAACTCAAAGCCATTTTTATACTTGCTTGGAATCTTTGCCCAAACAAACATCCCTGTTTGCTTCGAGTCATATTCGCAATCCAAAATATCCAGTAATTCAAAAACTTTTTCTTGTCGCATTTTATAAATGGCATTCATCCCTTCATACCAAGAGGTATCCATATTCAATGCTTCGACCGCTGCTAATTGGAGCGGACGGAACATTCCCGAATCCATATTACTTTTAAAACGGAGTATATTTTGTAAATAATGGCTCGCCCCTGCTAACATACCCACACGCCAACCTGCCATATTATGTGCCTTACTGAGAGAGTTTAATTCTAGCGCAACTTCCTTTGCACCGTCTGCGCTGAATATGCTTAAGGGTTGGTCATTTAAGATGAAACTATAAGGATTGTCATTACAAACCAATATTCCTTTTGCTTTAGCAAAGGCAATTAATTTTTCAAAAAATGCGGTAGTGGCTTCCGCCCCTGTAGGCATGTGGGGATAGTTGACCCACATGATTTTTACTGTGGATAAATCCTCTTTAGCTAATGCCTCTAAATCTGGTAGCCAATCATTTTGTTCTGACAAACGATATTCTCGGATGGTTGCGCCTGTCAGATTAGCCACTGCTCGATAAGCAGGATAGCCAGGGTTGGGTATTAATACTTCATCTCCCTTTTCTAAGTAGGTCATCGAAATATGCATGATGCCTTCCTTCGATCCAATTAGAGGTAATATTTCATCAGCAGGATTTAAAGTAACCCCAAAGTATTTTTGATACCACTGGGCAAATCCTTCTCGCAATTCTGGAGTGCCGATATAACTTTGGTAGCCATGTACTTTTTGCTGGCTGCTTTGTGCCGCTAAAGTTTCAATCACTTCTTTTGGAGGAGATAAATCAGGATTTCCAATTCCCAAATTAATCACCTGTTCTCCCTGCTCATTCATTTGAGCAATCTCTTTTAGCTTAGTAGAGAAGTAGTATTCTTTTACTTCTCCTAAACGGGACGCTGTTTGTATGATTGGTTGGTCTGCTACTAACATATTTGGTGATTGGTGATTGGTAATTAGTGACTGGTAACTGGACCATCCACTAATCAGCCATCACAAATTTTTTTTAATTGCTCCGACCCAGCCTAAGTGCATTCCTTCGTGAACGTTATTAAAATTCATCGCATCTTCAATGGACTTCAAAGTAAAACCATAGCTGGTTGGGTATTGTCTGTATTCCTTAAAAATCCCCATTTCGTAGTCTTCCTTTACCCAGTCGATAGAATCTGTTAGCCAAGAGATTGTTTGGTCTACTTCAGTCTGGGTAACTGGTTGTTTAGGTTTTGACCCCTTTCGATAATCAGTAACAATTTGTTCTGTTAATCGAATTCGATTACCTGTTAATCCATAGCAAAGTAATTGTTGGGTAACGATCACATGTGTCACATTCCAAATTATATTATTATTAAATCCTTTTGGAATATCGTTCAACTCTTCTAAGGTCAACCCGTCTATGGCTTTCAAAAAATTTTCACGGGTCGCTTTTAAAATGTCGAAGTTGGTATTCATTGTCGTATTGTTAATTGTTGCTCGGCGGCTTTTTCTATACTGATGGCAGACACTTTCAAAGTGGCTGACATCTTTGCGAAAACCTAAAGATGACGGGCATTTTGGAAATCTATTGATACCCCACATCTCAAAATCCTGAAGGGATTCAATATGCATAGCATCGTATGCAATACGGTGACATCATGTATGGAGCAATTTCCAACCCAGAATGGGTTGAATATCGCACATTCAACCCATTCTGGGTTGGGAAATATCCTCAATCTTATCCCTAGATTGCATCTAGGGCTATTCGTATTCAATCC
>CALJIQ010000471.1 GCA_937973995.1 uncultured Saprospiraceae bacterium | reverse complement strand
CTTAACTAGTATAATTAATACTCCTTTGTTCAATCCAACAACAATAGTATCCAGTATCTTTTCTTGAAGTTATTATATTTGCTCCATGATGGCAGTACCTGCTTTGATAGAAAGTCAATATTTCCCACCCATTCAATTCTTCAGTAAATGCTTATTATATCCTAACATTGTGATAGAACAGCATGAAAATTATCGAAAAGGCACTTATCGAAATAGAACCCTAATAGCGGGTGCGAACGGGAAATTAAGACTGACCGTACCATTGGAGAAGGGAAAGAATCAGCGTCAAAATATCCAAGCAGTGAAAATAAGCTATGCAGAAGCTTGGCAGCACCAACATTGGGTGGCGATACGATCGGCTTATGGAAATGCGCCTTATTTCGATTATTATGCAGATTATTTTGAACCCTTTTTTAAGGAATCCTATGAATTCTTATTCCAATTGAATACCGCCATATTAGAGCAATTATTACAGATTTTGCAGATTTCGGTGTCCATCCAATTTTCTCCCGCTTATCAAGCTAAAACTGGTATTGATTTAATAGATTTGCGGAATGCGATTCACCCTAAGAAGTTATTACCCGACCCTCATTATAAAGAAATTGTTTATCCACAGGTATTTCAGGAAAAATTAGGTTTTTTGTCTAATCTTAGTATTTTAGACCTTCTTTTTTGCCAAGGCCCTGAGACTATTTTAATCTTAGAAAAATCCATTGGAAAATGACTTTTTGCAACATCATAAGTCTTAAAAGTAACGATAGCTAATAAACAATAGAAGGAGTCTTTCCAACCGGTAATTGGATACAAAGGCTCCTTCTTTGCTACTTGGCCAATATTAATAAATGAATAATATTTTTAATAAAAACCTCAAAGTTTATCGCACCAAAATTGATGACCTAGTAAGAAGATTACATGATCTTACGGTACAGATTGGTCATCAAGATATGGCTTCGACCGTTAGTGATTTGCGAAATCGGATTAACGAGCCTTTTATGTTTGTGATCGTAGGGGAGGTGAAAGCAGGGAAAAGTAGTTTTGTCAATGCGTTGTTGGATACAGGTAAAGAAATTTGTAAGGTCGCTCCTCAACCCATGACCGATACCATCCAACAGATTACGTATGGAGAAAATGAAGACATCATTTCTGTTAACGAGCATTTCAAAAAGATCTACCAGCCGGTAGAAATATTGAAAGAAGTGGCAATTGTGGATACCCCGGGTACGAATGCCATTGTAGAACATCACCAAGAAATAACAGAAAATTTCGTTCCTTCCTCTGATTTAATTGTCTTTGTTTTTGAAGCGAAAAATCCTTACCGCCAATCTGCTTGGCAGTTTTTTGATTTTATACACGACGACTGGCGTAAGAAAATCATCTTTGTTTTACAGCAAAAAGATTTGATGAATGAGGGGGATTTGAAGGTAAATATGAATGGGGTTAGAGAATATGCTGAAAAGAAAGGCATTTTCGATCCAAAAGTATTTGCGGTTTCTGCTAAAATGGAAATAGATGGATTAAAAGAGGTAAGCGGTTTTAAGGAAATTAGAAGTTATATAGCAGATAATATTACCGGTGGGAAAGCACCTGCTTTGAAGTTGCAAAATAATATCAAGACTTCTAAGAACATCAATGAAAAGATATATCAAGGTGTACTAGACCGAAAACAACAAAATATAGCCGATAAGGAATTTAGACTAGACATCAGAGAGACGCTCGATACGCAAGAGGTGAAATCGAATAAACAAGTGGATGTACTAGTAGAAAATTTGTTGGCCACTTATGATAACATCACCAGACAAACGAAAGTAGATTTGAAGTCTGGACTTTCCTTTAGTACTTTATTACGTCGTTCTTTCTCTTCCATGTTTACCAAAGATTCCTCTGCAAAAGATTGGTTGGATGGCTTATCAAGTAACTTTGAAAAAGATTTAAACACCCAATTGAAAGCTAAGCTAGAAGATGGGGTAGTGGACCTCGCCGAGAGTATCCAACAAATGGCTAAAATCATAGATTTAAAAATCCAGAATAGCCAAACCATTTTAAAAAATAACCACGAAATTTTTAGTGCTATTGCAGAGCGGCGAAGCAATATCTTAAGAGAGTTACAAGCCGCATTTAAAAACTTCTTGCAATCATCCGAGAGCTTCATGGATCGAGAACTATTCGGAGAAAATGAAGATTTAACGCCCAACTTGGGTATTGGTGGAGGTATTGCAGCTATTGGGGTCATTCTAACCGCTGTGACATCAGGAGTGGTCGCAGATGTAACGGGCGGTATATTGACAGCTGTTGGGTTGATCTTTGCGGGCGTTTCTATCGGCTTAAAGCGTCGAAAAATATTAGAAAGTTACGACTCAGAAATAGCCAATGGTCGAGTGAAATTGGAACAAGAGGTAACGGAAAGATTAAAAAACTATGTGCATCATATCAAAAATAGGATTGACGCTAACTTTAGCACCTTTGATGAATTGGTTACGAATGAGGAACAGGAGGTAAAATCTTTAGAAGATACACATTTAGCATTGGATAAAGAATTGGATGACATTGGGGCGGATATTGTTCGATCTGCTTAAAAGAATCAAATTTTTTAAACTGACAAAGTAGTCGTATGTGCTACGGAACTAATTGTTCAACGAGAAGAAAGATGTTCTTTGCACTCTTTTAAACGAATTTATTTTTGTCCGACTACTTTACTTACCAATTCTTAAAGAAATCTCGCATCTTTGCCATTCTATGGCAAGTAACCAGAATACTGAACTTAGAGGGGAGATTCTCACCGAAAATTTATGGCGATTAGCATGGACGATGTCCATACCTGCTATCATAGCCATGTCCATTAATGCGGTTAATACTTTTGTGGATGGTTTATTTGTCGGACAATATGTGGGGCAGAATGCGCTTGCTGCAGTCTCTTTAGTACTACCCCTAACGATGATTACCAATGGCTTTTCTGCCTTGATTGGAATGGGGAGTTCTTCCTTATTAAGTATTGCTATTGGTTCTGAGGATATTGATATTCAAAAAAAGGTATTAGGAACACTAACCATCCTATCGCTCTTATGCTCCTTAGTCTTGACAGCCTTAGGGTGGTACTTTGCCTATGAATTGTTAGCAATGATGGGGGGCAGCGGAGAAATTCAGGAATTGGGGGTAATCTACTATCGAATTATTTTAATTGGAGCATTCTTTAGAATCTATGCGGTAGCTGCAAATACACTGATAAGAGCAGAAGGAAAAATTAAGGAGGCGATGATCTATTCCATTATTACTACCCTTATCAATATCGTTTTAAACCCTATTTTCATTGTGTATCTGGATATGGGAGTGGCTGGGGCAGCTTGGTCAACTGTGGTAGCAATGGTCATTTTTACCTTATTCGATATTTGGTACTTTTATATTGGTAAACGGAATACTTATCCGATTGATTTAAAGACCTTCAGTCTGGAAAAAAAATTGCTGCGTCCCATTTTATCAGTGGGCGTATCGGCTATGATGTTGCAAATTATGTTTTTTGTGCAGCAAGTGGTTGTTTTTCGCTCATTGGCGCATTATGGTGGGGATTGGGATATTGCGTTTATGGGAGCCTGTTATCGAATATTTCTAATTGCTTTAATACCAGGATTTGGATTTGCGCAAGCGATGCAACCCATCGTTGGTATTAATTATGGCGCTGAACAATTTGACCGAGTTAAAAAGTCTTTCCGAATTTTTACGATCAGTTATACAGGATTTTTACTATTAACTTGGGGCTTTGTTATGCTATTTCCGAGGGTCTCCCTAAGTTGGATGTTACCCGATGCTGATTTCAGTCAGCAAGACATATGGAACTATCAAATGATGCTTTCCTCGATGCCTCTATTCCCTTATTTTATGATGTCAACGACTTTATTTCAAGCCATAGGGAATGCAAAAGCAGCAGGATTGGCGATGGTTGGTAGGGAGATTATTTTATTCGTACCAATAGTGTTATTACTACCCTTGTGGTTTGGTATCCCAGGGATTTATGCGACCTTGATACCGGTTAACATAATGATGCTTGGGATTGCTTATTGGATGGTCAGCAGGCAATTTCGGAAGTGGGCAGTTAAATTAGGGTGACTAGAATACTGGAAGGAAAAAAGATGGAAGGGTAGAAGTGGTCTGGAAAGAGCTGATAGTTGTTTGTCCTAAAAACAAACAACTATCAACTGTTCAGCGTTATTTCAAATAAATAACCTTCGCATTAAGGGAATAGTCCTTAACGACGGTATCTGCAAAAGATTTGTGCCCTTTAGGGGCAAGAATATATAAAGAACCTCCTCGCATAGCAGCCATCGTGGCGAGTAGTTTATATTTGGAAACAGTACTTGTTACATCTTCTGTTTTTAAAGCAACTTCTACATAATTCTTCGACCCCATTTGAATACCCGTAATATCTGGAATAATGGGCGCCTCTTTACCCGATTGTGTAAAATGACTTGGCGTTTCGTACTCCTCAATGTTCGCTTTGATATCTTGCATCCCCTTTCGCTTTGCCCACTGAATTGCTTTTTCTAAATACGGTTTGTTAGACATAAAATAAATTTATTGAATGATAATTGTAGGGGTATTCGTTTAAATGTTTAAAGAATTGAAGGGAAGGCGTTTTATAGAATTCGTAAAACTCGGTAGGAGCTAAAAATTAGAATAAAACATGTTCTTCTTATATTAAACACTGAAATCGTAATTTTGGTTCGTTTTGCAAGGTAAATAATTTATGAAACATAACACAGGATTAATAACAGTTGAAAACATCTATAAGGCAAAAGTAAGGCTAAAAAAGGTAGTAATGCATACTCCTTTAATGCATAATTTATTTTATTCTGATAAATACCAAAGTCAAATATACCTTAAAAGAGAAGACTTACAAGTAGTGCGTTCTTATAAAATAAGAGGGGCCTATAATAAAATGGTATCCCTGCCCAAAAAGGCACTGGGCAAAGGCGTCATTTGTGCCAGTGCAGGTAACCATGCGCAAGGGGTAGCCTTTGCCTGTCAGGCATTACAAATAAATGGGGTCATTTTCATGCCGACGACCACACCCCAACAAAAAATAAAAAAGGTTCAGTCTTTTGGGAAAGACTTCGTGACCATAAAGTTAGCAGGCGATACCTACGACGAATCCTACCACCACGCTCAAAAGGAAGCTAAAAAGAGTAAACGAACCTTCATCCACCCATTTGATGATGAAAAAGTAATAGAAGGGCAAGGGACGGTGGGCTTAGAAATATTAGAGGATTGTGACTCGCCCATAGACTATGTCTTTGTAGCCATTGGTGGAGGTGGAATCATCTCTGGCTTGGGGAGTTATTTTAAACAATTAAGCCCAAGTACTAAAATCATAGGCGTAGAACCCGTAGGTTCTCCTGGTATGTATGAATCCTTAAAAAAAGGCAAAGTCGTTAAGTTAAAAGAGATGGATGTGTTTGTAGATGGGGCTGCGGTCCAACGAGTGGGAAATATGACCTTTAAAATTTGTCAAAAAGTGGTAGATGATATTATCTTGGTGCCCGAAGGAAAAATATGCACTCAGATTTTAGAATTATACAATGAAGAAGCGATAGTAGTAGAACCCGCCGGTGCATTGACGATAGCAGCATTGGATTTTTATGCAGATCAGATAATAGACAAAACAGTGGTTTGTTTAGTGGGAGGAGGTAATAATGATATTACTAGAATGGAAGACATCAAAGAACGATCTCTTTTATACGAGGGATTAAAGCATTATTTTATCATTCGTTTTCCCCAAAGGGCTGGGGCTTTAAAAAGCTTTTTAAACAATGTTCTTGGTCCAAATGATGATATAGCGCACTTTGAATATACCAAAAAAAATAGCCGAAATTCCGGTCCCGCTTTAGTTGGAATAGAATTGCAAAAGGCCTCCGATTATGAGGGATTAATTAAGCGAATGAAAAAACATGAAATAGACTTTCAAACGATGAATAACCAGGAGTTGTTATTTCGTTTTTTAGTCTGAATCAGAGGTCAGGAGTCAGGGGTCAGAGGCCAGATTGGATTGTCAGTCTGACCCCTGACCCCTAACTCCTGACCCCTGGAAAGCACCTAACACTTTGAAAAAACGACCCATAAAAAACGACTCAAAAACCATTAATGGTTGGGCATTATTCGATTGGGCAAATTCTGCCTATGCTTTGACGATTATGGTGGCGGTCTTTCCGCCCTACTACGAAGCATTGACCAATGGACAAGCCTTTCTTGGCTTCACCAATACCGCCTTATATTCCTTATCTATTTCCTTAGCCTATTTTATCGTTTCTATCCAATCTCCCATTCTTTCTGGTATAGCAGATTATGGGGGTAAGAAATTGAGTTTTATGAAATTCTTTAGCACCCTTGGTGCTATTTGTTGTATTGCATTATTCTTTTTTGATTCTGCTGATAGAATCGTTTTAGGGATCGCGGCGTCGGTATTGGCAGCGATAGGTTTTGCGTCTAGTTTAGTTTTTTACAATTCCTTTTTACCAGAAATTGCGACAGAAGATAAAATGGATACGGTGAGTGCCAAGGGCTTTGCTTATGGCTATATAGGGAGTGTGATTCTTTTGATACTGAATTTACTAGTAATCCAAAAACCTGCATGGTTTGGGTTGCCGACAGAAGGTACGTTGGCGGTTAGACTCTCCTTCCTAATGGTAGGGCTTTGGTGGTTAGTATTTGCTGCTATTTCTTTTCGACGATTACCTCAGGATATTCCTACGCCAACTAGCAATAACCTAGTTCAAGAAGGGATAGATCGTTTTAAAGGGATTTGGAAAGCAGTGAAAGCACAGGCAAATATTAAAACCTTTTTGCTGGCCTTTTTTCTATACAGTGCGGGTGTCCAAACGGTCATCATGCTGGCTTCTTTATATGGAAGTGCCGAATTAAAATTTGGACAATCTGAATTAATCGTTATTATTTTATTACTCCAAATAGTAGCCATTGCAGGTGCCTATTTATTTACGATGATCTCTGGTAAGAAAGGCAATAAATTTTCCCTAACCATCATCTTATTAATTTGGATGGCAATTTGTATTTCCGCTTATATCGTTACCGAAAAGAATCACTTTTATATAGTCATCGTCTTTATCGGATTGGTGATGGGAGGCGTACAAAGTTTATCTCGATCTACCTATGCAAAATTACTTCCTGAACAGACAGATTCCACGGCCTCCTATTTTAGCTTTTACGATATTTTAGAGAAAATGTCCATCGTAACTGGGACTTTAGTATTTGGTTTTATTGACCAATTAACGGGTGGGATGCGTAATAGTATTTTGTCTTTGACGGTATTTTTTATGGTTGGGCTGTTTTTCTTATTAAAGGTAGATATGAAAGAGAAATCTCAAAACCTAAGCACCAAATTCCAAAGCAAATAGTGGACTAATTTGGAATTTGATGCTTGATAATTGGTGCTTGAAATCTTATTAATGCATACGGTCACCCCGCAAATCCATCTCTTCCATAATCTTAGCTTCGTAATCCAAATACTCCTGCCACCGTGCCTTCGCTTTTTCTTCTCCACTATACTTCTTGGCTAAGTCTATAAATAATCGGTAGTGGCCAGCTTCGGAGACCATAAATTTATGATAAAAGTCTTTGAGTTCTTCTTCTGCAATATGCAGGGATAAGAGCCGAAAACGTTCACAACTACGAGCTTCTATCAAGGCACAAACCAATAATTTTTCTAATAATCGATCTTCTCGACTCCCTCCTTTTTTCTGAAAGGCTAAAAGTTTGTTGACGTATTGATCTTTGCGTTGCCGACCTAATTTTAAATCTCGTTTATTCAATTCACTTAACACCATCCGAAAATGTCCCCATTCCTCCGTGACAATAGGCGCTAATTCTCTGACCATCTCTTCTTTATCTGGATATTGCTGAATGAGAGAAATGCAAGAAGTAGCTGCTTTTTGTTCGCAATAAGCATGATCGGTCAATATCTCTTCTAAATCTTTTTCAGCTAAATTCACCCAACGTGGGTCGGTCGGTAATTTTAATCCTAACATATTTTTGAGTTGTCAGGAGTCAGGAGTCAGGGGCCAGGTTGGTCGAACTGACCCCTGACTCCTGACTCCTGTCCCCTCATTTCATCGCCGCAATAGCAGGTAGTTCTTTTCCTTCTAAAAATTCTAGCATCGCTCCACCGCCTGTTGACACATAACTCACATCATCATCCAATTTCATTTGACTAACAGCAGCTACGGAGTCTCCACCCCCAACTAAAGAAAAGGCGCCCTTTTTGGTAGCCGCTGCAACGGCTAAAGCAATCGCCTTTGTGCCATTGGCAAAATTAGTCATTTCAAAAACGCCCATCGGTCCATTCCACAAGATCGTTTTGGAATTTTTAATTACTTTTGAAAAATCGGCGACTGCTTTATCGCCTATGTCTAAGCCCATCCAATCTTTGGGAATTCTTTTACTGTACTTGGTTTTAATATTTGCATCATTACTAAAATCATCCGCTGTTACAGAGTCTTTTGGTAGCAATAATTTGACCCCTTTCTTTTTTGCTTTGGCGACTAATTTATTGGCTAATTTCATTCGATCTTCTTCGCAAAGCGATTTTCCAATATTCCCTCCTTGTGCTTTTAGAAAAGTATAGGCCATTCCGCCTCCTACAATAATATTATCCGCAAAATCAATTAATTTTTCTAATAGTAAAATCTTGTCGGACACCTTCGCTCCACCAATAATAGCCGTTAGTGGACGCTCAGGGTCGTGCAATACTCGATTGGCATTTTCAATTTCTTTTTCCATTAAAAAGCCAAATGCTTTTTTACCTTTCTTGAAATATTTTGCAACCGTTGTAGTGGAGGCATGGGCACGGTGGGCCGTTCCAAAAGCATCGTTGATATACACATCTCCCAACTTAGCTAATTTCTTTGCAAACGCCTCGTCTCCTTTTTTTTCCTCTGATTGAAATCTAGTGTTCTCTACAATCAAGACTTCTCCCATTGGCAATTCCTTTGCCATTTTTTCGGCTTGCTTGCCTACCGTTACGGGACAGAAATGCACTTTGGTTTTTAATAGCTTAGCCACGTGTTTTACGACATGCTGTAATGTGAATCGTTCCACATCCACGCTACCGTCTTCTTTTAATTTTTTGCCCGGTCTGCCCAAATGGGACATTAAAATAGCAGCTCCGCCATCTTTTAAAATTTTTTTAATGGTAGGTAGTGCTGCTCGGATACGAGTATCGTCCGTTATTTTGAATGTTTTTTTATCCAAAGGAACATTAAAATCCACTCGTATGAGTGCTTTTTTATCTTTAAAATCTATTGTCATATTGGTTGATCTTATTTATCTTTTTTTAGTTTTTAGGTGCTTTGACACAGCTCGTGATATTGAGGCAATTAGCAAATCAGATTGGCATCGAGCCAATCTGATTTGCATAAGGGATTCTAAAGGGGCAGGTCAAGCAGAGCTTGACCTGCCCCTTTAGAATCCCTTGTTTCCCTGAAATGGATTCGATGTCCATTTCAGGGAAGGAATCACAGAATTTGTCAAAGAACCAGATTTTAATCCAGAAAAAATTGTAGATAGCTTAACCGTCCACCGTCAAGTGAAACGACCGTCTACCGAATAACCTCTTTTACTTATTGTAAAAAATACACAAAGCTACGTATAATCCGTATGTGCCAAAAGGTCGATCGGACAATAATGTACTTTTTTTTCAAGAGGAGCATCAGCAATTAGCTGCTTAACTTGTAGATAGATCGATGGATTATTGACAAAATCTTTATCTTCTAAATCGAGGACTAAAATGGGAAACTCCTTTGCATTTTTGAAATAGTCAAAATAAGCAGATTGTACCTTTTTTAAATAGTCATTGTCTATTTGGTTTTCCATAGAGCGACCTCTTTTTTTAATATTTGCTTGAAGGGCGGCTACGGGACGATGTAGATAGACTAATAAATCGGGGGTAGGAGCGTGCGTATTTAAGGTTTGAAATAATTGATGAAACAACCTATATTCTTCATCAAACAGATTATTCTTGGCGAATAATAAGGTTTTTAAAAAGAAATAATCCGCGATGCTTTGCTGGTGAAATAGATTTTGTGTCGTAAATTGCTCCTGCATTTGCTTGTATCGCTCCGTCATAAAGAACAATTCAACTTGGAATGCATAGCGTTCTGGATTTTTATAAAAGAGCGGTAGAAAGGGATTATCCGTAAATTGTTCCAACACCAATTGGCATCCCCAATCATTCGCAAGGCGGCGGCAGAGGGATGTTTTACCCGCTCCAATATTGCCCTCTATCGCAATGTATTTTGGTAATTTTGGCAAAGTGAATGTATTGAATTTTAAATTCCAAATCTCAAATCTCAAATTCCAAAAACATGTGTAGAAATTTGAAATTTGGTGAATGAAATAAGAAAGATGAAATTTCCTATTTCATCCACAATTATAGCGAAACTATTAGATATGAAGCAGGACTCTAGTCAAATAAAAAAGCCGATCCTTATTATTTATGGTGTTTCAGGATCGGGTAAATCTACGATAGGGAAATTAGTAGCCGAACAATTAGCAATTCCTTTTTATGATGCAGATAGTTTTCATCCCAAACAAAATATTGAGAAGATGTCAGCGGGTCAGCCATTGAATGATTCGGATAGATTACCTTGGTTACAAGCGATCAATTTAAAAATGAAGGAAGTTGCGTTACTAAAAGGAGGAGTGTTTGCCTGTTCTGCATTAAAAGAAAAATATCGACTGACGCTCAAGCAGGACTTAGCTGTTCCTGTTTATTGGTTTTTATTAAATGGAAGTTTTGAAGTCATTCAACAAAGAATGCAGGCAAGAGATCACTTTATGCCCCCCCAATTGCTCCATTCTCAATTTGAAGCCTTAGAAATCCCAACTTATGGTAGGATGATCGAAATAGAACAAGGAATTGAGGAGATTGTAAAGGAAATTTTAGGTAAGTAGTCTGACAAAAATAAGTGAACAACTTTGCTTTTCAGTTGATTGATTATTAATTACTGATTATTAGCTAATTAGGCGTGTTCAATAGCGTCTGGAAAATAATTAATAATCAATAATTAATAATGTCACACTACTTACACTAGGGTAATTACTCAATGAGAAAATTCCTTTAGACATACTCTAACTTTCAACCATTAACTTCCCACCAAGGATAAAAAGGAGGCATATCCTTAGAAGCTTGTTGGGTGAAGTTAGGAGATCGTTTTTCTAAGAAGGATTGTACTCCTTCTTTTCCATCTTTTTGACTAGCATAATAAATGGCTAAGGAATCAACTTTATGCGCTTCTATTGGGTGATTGGTGGCGGATAGTCGATACATCATTTGACGTGCCAAGGCAACTGCTACGGGACTGTGTTGAACTATTTTTCTAGCTATCGTATAAGCTGCTTCTAGCAGCGTATCAGCCGCATAAACTCCTTTTACAAATTTTGCGTCCAATAAAGTTTCTGCTTTTAAAATTTCTCCAGTATAGACCCATTCAAGGGCGGTAGAGATACCGACGATTCTAGGCAAAAACCAAGTCGAACAGGCTTCAGGGGTGATGCCTATTTTATTAAATACAAACCCTACTTTAGCATATTCTGAAGCTAGTCGAATGTCCATTGCACAAGTCATCGTGGCACCAATACCCACCGCTACTCCATTGATAGCTGCAATGACTGGTTTTTTACAATCGTAAATAGCTAAAGTAACTCGTCCACCGGTGTCCCTAACGCCTTCAAAAATGGCTGGTTCTTCCAATCTTTCATTCATGTCTTTCAGGGTAGGTTGAAGGGTTTCATTCAGGCCAAATACATTTCCAGTGATGGACAAATCCATCCCTGCACAAAAGGCCCTGCCTGCCCCTGTCACTACAATCACTCGGATGTTGTCATCGTCATTGGCCTTAGTAAAAACATCCACTAATTCATTTGCCATTTCTACCGTGAAGGCATTTAACTTATCTGGACGATTGAGGGTAAGGGTTAGAATAAACTCTTTTAGTTCTACTTGTATAGTTTGGTACTCCATGAATTTGATTTGTAATGAGTGTGAAAATAATCTGTCTTGGGGGCAAAGGTAAGGAAAGCTATACGCTTGTAGTATCTTATAATTATTGGTAACTTGCTTACCTTAATATTGAGCCTAAAATAAAGAGTCAATTAGGAATTTTTATTTTTTAACCTCCATTACCCTCATAAATAAATAGTAAAATGGCAAAATCAAAAAAATCGAATAAATTAAAAAAACAAGTTAAGAAACGCCTCGAGAATATTGATGAAAAAATTTTAGACAGTACGGAAGCTATGTTAACCCTTTCCATAGAGACGGGTCAAAAATGGACGAAGTTTATTAAAAAAGCGATCACGGTTACCAAACCGATGCGGGAAAAACAAATTGATGTATTTTTCGATACGACAGAAGCAGTTAGAGATCAATTGGAAAAAGGAGCAGAAGTAATGAAAGATAAATTGGGAATAGAAGAACCCATTGGTGAAATGATTAAAAAGGAATTAGAGAAGAATAAAGTTACAAAAACGATCAATGATAATGTCAATAAGTTGGTCTCTATTGTGGTGCCTGATGCAGTGAAGAAAAGAGTGCAACAAGGGGCGGTGAAAATAAAAATGGAGATCGAAAATAGAAATCCTTTTGCGGAAGAGCAGACTAAAAAAACGGTCAAGAAGAAAAGATCTTCTGTTAAAAAAGCAAAGGCAAAAACTAGTACTAAGCAGAAAAAAATGGTTACTAAAAAGGCTGCTAAACCTAAAACAGCCGCAGCTAAAGATAATTTAACAAAGATTACAGGCATCGGGCCTAAGATGCAGCAAATCCTCAATGGCAATGGGATTTTCACGTACAAAGAATTAAAAGCAGTTCCTTTAAGAGAATTACAATCCATCATCGATAATGCGGGTCGAGCGTTCGCTAAATATAAGGCAAAAGACTGGCGCATAGCAGCGACCAAAGCTGCAAAAGGGGAATTATAATTAGGAAGAAATACAAGTACACGGTCTCGTCGGATGGCTGCGCCGTCCGATGGGAATGCCTTTAGAAATCTAGTGTAATATGAATGATAAGCCAAAAATATTGTATGTTGATGATGAAGTAGATAACTTAACTTCTTTCTCGGCCGTACTGAGAAGGTTGTATCATATTACAACGGCACAAAGTGGAGAAGAAGCCTTAAAGCTACTACAAGAACAACAGTTTCAATTGGTCATTAGTGATCAGCGGATGCCGAAAATGACTGGAGTTGAATTATTCGAAAGAATTAAAGATTTATACCCTGATTGCATTCGGATTATTCTAACGGGCTTTAGTGAGGTGAAATCTATAATTGATGCGATCAATAAAGGACAGGTTTATTACTATATTACTAAACCTTGGAATTTAGAGGAATTAAAAGTGATACTTAATAATGCTTTAGAAACATATGCTTTAAAAAAAGATAATCAGACGTTAACGGATGAAAAAGGGGAATTGTTATTACAAACGGCTAAGCTAGAAAAAGAACAGGTAATGGCGCAGTACGAAATTCTTAAGAGCCAGATAAATCCTCACTTTCTTTTTAATAGCATGAATATTATCTCTTCTTTAATTCCTAAAAGCCCGGAAATGGCGGTGAAATTTACTAGTCAGTTTTCGAAGGTATTTAGAAAAGTGTTAGAGAATAATGATGAGGTGGTTATTCCGCTTTCTCAGGAATTGGATTTTATAAAGTCCTTTTTGTTTTTGCAGAAAATACGGTTTGATAAGAGCTTAAAAATTAAAGTGAAAATTGCAAAGAGTAAGCTCGATAAAATGATCCCTCCGTTTGGTCTGCAACTCCTAATTGAAAATGCCATTAAGCACAATATTATCTCCGAAGAACAACCGCTTACTATTGAAATAAGCAGCGATGGGGAATACATACAAGTCAAAAATAATTTTCAAAAACGAGAACTTGCTTCTAAGTCCACTGGCATTGGGCTCAAAAATTTGAAAGCACGCTATCACTTATTGACAGACTTACCTTTGATGATAGGAGAAGAAGGAGGGTTTTTTATAGCAAAAATTCCTTTAATAGAGGAGTGATTTTGGGAAAGATTGTTTGATGGTTAGCTTGCTTGATGGCCAATGTGTTACTAACCATCAAGCAATCTAACCATCAAACCATCTTTTTTTACCCTTAAAACTTAGGACAATTAACTCTAGTTCTACGACCAGTTTCTGGTATAATATAAGTAAAAGAAGCCTCAAACGCACCACGCGCATTAGAGGCAGCCGTTAAGTCAGATACATTTATATCATAACTGAGTCCAAGCATCCAAGAAGTCATTTCTAACATGGCGGTTACAGTAAAAGCTTCTAATCCAATTCCACTTTCTTGTTTATTCGCTAGGTGTACCCAACCACCAATCCGCATAGCCAATTCTTCCCCGCCTGAAGAGTATCTGAAATTAGCACCTGCATTAATGTCCGTTGAAGGTCCTTGTAAATAAACAGCTACTGCAGGTAATAAACTCAAATTATTATTCATACTCAATTCCCCTCCTAAATGCCCGACATATCGTTCATGTAGCCTGTCTTGTTGGCCCTCATACAAGGAAATATTTGGCGTATTGATATGGAACATCGAACCCCCTAAATAAAAAGAGTGATCGCCCATAATCATATACCAAAGAAGTCCTGCACTAAAATCAGGATACGCCTCACTTTGTGGTCTTGCACTTTCTCCACTTGGTAGATTGGAATTGATAGAGAGGCTTTCTTGATCGAACTGTTCCGAAAACCAGAGATTACCAAAATCAATGCTTCTTTGTCCTATTCCAGCCTGCGCCCCAGCTACCAAATAGTAGTCTCTTCTAGAACTACCACCCAGATATTTCATATAAGAAAGACTAGCATTTCCATTCGTTTGTATATACTTAGAATCACCAGCAATGTCTCTCATTCCATTGAGGCCAATAGCTAAATAATCATTTCGACCAATTCCGATTTTGCCATCAATATGGGTTGATAAGGTGCGAAAAGGAACATTATTAAGCACACTTGCCCATTGATCTCTATAATTGGCAATAAACCTAAATTGCCCTTCATACACCCCAGTCAAAGCTGGATTCAACTGATCTGGTGCGGTATAGAATTGTGCAAAACGGGGGTCTTGAGCTTGGAGGGATAGGTAAGCTAATAAGCAAATTGTGGTAAATAGGTATTTCATTTTTCTCCAAATTGAAAACTGATGTTTTTTAATTGAGGAATGTTAAGTTCTCAATGATGAATTTTGAATGATTGAATTTTGAATGAAACAAGTCGCAATAGGACGAAAACACTACCATTCAAAATTCAAAATTTTTTATTCAAAATTGAGTACTCACGAGGAATGGGTCTAAGAGTGTGTCTAAATTTCTATCGGCTGAAAACCAATATTTTATGAACCTGACTTTGAAAAAATGAGTTTATTTAGCTCGCTAAACGCACTAATTTTTTCTTCGCCAGAACCACAAACTATTGATTTTCAACTCGAAATAAATTTTAGACATACTCTAAACTATTTAAACAAAGTGGTATTTCCTTTGAAAATTTCTCTTTGTTGGTCAATGTATTCCACTTCCATGATCCAGGTAAAGACACTTGAGTTTAGTCGCTGCCCTCTAAAGGTCCCATCCCAATAAATGGCAGGGTCATTAACTGAAAAATCATTGGCAGCGAAAATCTCTTCTCCCCATCTATCGTAGATGCGAAAGTAGTTTACCCTAATATTCGATTGTCCGTGAACTAGTAATACATCATTAAATCCGTCATTATTGGGGGAGAATCCTGTAGGAACAAACACCTTTTTAGGGTTTGATAAACGGAGGAAAAGGGAGGCTTCTGCTTCACAACCAGCATCATCAATTGCATATACTTCAAATTTGGTGCTAGATTGGGGTTTTATCAAAATGCTTGCACAATTTTCATCTAAACAGCTAAAACTTTCTGAACTATTGGAAGACCAACTTAGCTGGATTCCTCCTTCCTCACTAGAGGAAATAGCTGTCAAAATCGTGGAATCCCCAATGGCTAATTCTTCTGTTTCAGCATCTATTTCTAATAAAATAACATCTCCAGGATTGATGGCCGTATTGGGCGTTTCTACCATACATCCTTTACTATCTCTGATATAGGTTGTATAGGTACCTGCGGATAATCCAATAAATCTATTACTAGGTTGAAATCGATTACCATCAAGACTATACATATAAGGAGGAGTTCCACCAATTGGGTTTAATTCTAATCGCCCATCTTCGGTGTCCAAGCAAGAGGTGGCTTCGGCTACTATGTTTTCTATCAAGGAGTCTGGGCTTTCTACCAAAAAAGTTTCTTCCGTGGTACAATTATTTCCATCGGTAACGGTGACGGTATAAGTTCCTTGCCTAATATTTTGTAGGTTGGGTTCAGTGGCATTATTCGACCAGGAATAAGAATAGTTGGTTATACCTCCTAGGACATTAAATTGTATGCTCCCTTTTTCCTCTCCAAAACAGTCGTTGGGAATAATTTCAATATCTGTAACTACCAGTTCCTCAGGTTCTGTTATATTGAATTCTTCGGTAACGGTACAACCGGATTCCGTAGTAACAGACACTCGATAAGTACCCGCTTCCAAACTATCAAAAGAGGCATTCTGAATATTAGAGTGACTCCAATCAAAGGCTGCTACTACTTCATTATTAGTAAGACCGTCTATAGTAATGGCTCCACTTTTGTTTTGGAAACAAGCCAGGTCTATCTGATTAGAGATAAGTGCTATTTCATTAGCGTTATCTAATAAACGTTCTGCTACCGTGCTACAATTTTGGGCATCGGTTACAGTTACTTGATAGATGCTATCTCCTTTTAAGTTGTCTATGATACTTCCTGTATTGCTATTATTCCAGGAATAATTATATGCGTCTATGTCTCCTACTCCGATGCCTCCGCTGACGCCACTTACAACAATGCTTCCATCCGACGTATTAAAACAAGAAGGTTTTTGACTAATTAAATTTACTTCAATGGGAGCTAATTCTTGAATATCAATGGAACTGGTTACTGCGCAATTATTTTCATCCGTGACGGTAACAAAGTGTGTCTTGGTTTCCAACTGAATGGCATTGGCGGATACGGTATTCAGCGTTGCCCATTGGTAGGAATAATCAGTTCCTGTACCACCACTGGCAACAATGGCCGCTTCACTATTATTGGCACCCGCACATCCTATCTTTGTTTGTTCCACTTCAATGAGTAAGGCAGAACTTGGCTGTGCAATGGTAGCGGTACTTTGGTCTTGACAGCCATTATTATCCTCCACCGTAACCGTATAAGTGCCTTCCATTAGATTGGTGGCAATAGAATCATTTTGATTTTTTCCATCACTCCAACGATATTTATATGGGGGGGTACCACCCATTGGAATGGCGATTGCTTCCCCTGTTTCCATCCCGAAACACAAGACATCTTTTCTACTAGTCGTAATGGACAAACTGTTTGGTTCTTCCAATTGGATATTAGATACACTTAGTTCACAACCTCTATTATCGCTCACTTTTAAATCATAAAAGCCAGCAGGAATACCTACTATTGGATTCTGCTGAAAGTTGACTTCCCATTCATAAGCGTAAGGAGTCGAACCACCAGTTATTCTAGCAGTTATGGATCCATTGGCCTCGCCATTACAAGCAGGAAGAACTTTTAGAAAAGTATCTACCTCTAATGCAGCAGGAGAAGTGATGACTACCGTATCTACCTGTTGGCAACCATTATTATCCGTTACAGTAAATGGATATTTCCCTGGTGCTAAATCCGTTTGCAAAGCAGTTTGATTCCCATTTTCCCATTGATATTGATAAGGCATAGCACCACCATTGACTTCGATTTCACCGAAACCATCTGATTTATCTGGACAACTCGCTTCTCTGCCTGAAGGGGAAATTTCTAATGCTCTAGCATCCAATAATTCAGGGTTTAAAACAGTCTCACAGCCATTGATATCTGTTACCGTAACGCTATATATTCCTGCCAATAAATTTTCTGCTGTTTGGGAGGTTTGCGCCAAACTATCATCCCATAAATAGGTATAAGGGCCTGTACCACCAGATGGGTTGATCGTTATGCTACCTGTAGGGGATTTGGCGCATAAGGGTGGGGTGGTGGTCAGGGAGGCTTCTACTACGGTAGTGGACGTAATATTTTCGGAAGCTACTTCCTCACAACCCTTTGCATCAATTACAGTAACAAAATAAGTACCTTCTCCTAAACCGAAATTGAGTTTATTACTTTGATCGTTTTCCCATCTGTACTTATAGGGAGGAATACCGCCAGAAGGTTCTGCTATCAAAGAAGCATCTTGTTCATCCGCACAAGAAATAGAGGTAGCTTTAAAAGCTATTTCTATGGGTTCAGGTTGGGTAACTACTGCTTCTGTCATATTGGTACATCCAGCGTCATCCGAGACCGTGACGCTATAAGTACCAATTCCCAAGCCTACCGCATCCGCAGTAGATTGATTATCAGACCATTCATAAGCATACGGGGGCGTTCCTCCTTTAACCTTTACGCCAGCTGATCCATCTAATCCGCCAAAGCAAGTAACGGGCGTTTGCGTTGAATCGACGGTTAAAACAGGAGGGGCTGCTACAATAGCAGTATCCTCCACAGTACACCCCGCAGCATCTAATACAGTTAAAACATAAGCTCCCTCAGATAAATTATTGAGGCTGGTAGTCGTTTCACTCCTTCCTTGCCAGGTGAAATTGGAAAACCCACCTACTCCTCCAAAAGGGGTGGCGGTGATGGTTCCATTATTCGTATCAAAACAATTGGGTGGGGTAATAACAAAATTAATTCCTAAGGAATCAGGACTGGTAATAGTGGCAGATAAGGTGTCTGCACAAATTCTATTATTATCAAATACTAAGACCTCATAAATCCCTGCGGATAAATTATCGAAGTTGCCATTTGTTTGTTCGATGGAGTCATTTAGCACATACGAATAGGGTAGGGTACCCCCTTCTGCAACTACCACTAATGCTCCATCGTTCCCGCCCGCACAAGTAATATTATTTTGAGAAAAAAGACTAGCTGCTAAATCGCAAAATTCATAATTCACCACGATGGGCGTCGGGTCTGTTTCGCAGCCTTGGTTAGAAAAGATAGCTCTAAAATTATAATTTCTAACTTCTCCATTTTGGAACCCTTTTTCTCTATGAAAAAAATCGTCATCTGTATCGCGCCAATTGATTCCATCCGCACTTATTTGAATTGCACTAGCATCTGCAATAGGGGTCCAGTAGAATAGTACCTCCCCCCCTTCAAAACTAGAATAGTTTACATCTACCGTAATATCCGATTTTATGATATTCACCTGTATTGTATCCATAGAAACGCAACCACTTTCTGCCTTTGTCAATACATAAAAAGACGGGGTATTTTCTTCTGCTTGCAAAGTAGTATTGACGCCGATGGTATTAGAAATATTGACACCAGGACTCCAAGAAAAAGTAGCTTCATCTTCCCCTTTAAAAGAAATAGACCAGCTTTTAAAAATATTGGATTCAATTAGATCGAAATTACCTTGATTAATTTGAGCAGTCAACCTCCAATCTCCGTTTATAGTTTCTCCTTGGAAGGAGGAGAAACTATCTTCCGCCGCAAATACACCCGTAAATGGACCTTGGCTATTTTCTATATTATTAGAGGCTATCGGGCTAAAACAGGTTTGGGTATAATCATTAGAATCTTTTCCATTTTCTTTGGAGAGTATAATCGCCCTACCGCTTGGTGGACCTAAAGCTAAGGTAATCTCGCCCGTAAAGTTGGTTTCTATATCCACACAAACCGAAACTAGTTCTTCCAAAGAACTACTAATCGTGTTTGGAGTAACGCCGCTTACTGCTATGGTACTGGTATAGGCAGCTTGGCCAGTGCTTTTCCCAAATTCGGCATTCTCTTGATTCTCAAAAGTGACAGCCCCTAAGGTGGAAGGTTTAATATAGGCACCCAGATTAACGGCATCCCCTTCGCAGATGGAAATTTCGTCGTAGGCAAATAAATCCTTATCGCAACTCAAACAGTCTGGATGACTATCTGGTAAAACTTTTACTTGAATAGATGTATCATTCCTACAGCCATAATCATCAATCGTTTCAAAGGTATAGCTAACCATACCGGGAGTCATAGGAATAGCATCAATAGACCTTGGCTCGTCCGCTGGCGTCTTATTGATAATGGTAGGATGATCTGCCCATTGGAAAGTAGCTATGGTCGGTTCATAAACTTCCAACTGTGGTATTAGAGCAGGATCAAATTCAATCCCCCAAGAAAATATCCAACCATTATCTTGTTCCCACAAATCCGTAATAGTAATGGTCCATTCCCCGTTTAAGGGACAACCAATTAATTGGGTAAGTGGGCTAAAGGTGTTGTAAGAGCCTTCTGGCAGGTGATAGGGTTCGCCAAGATCAGAATCATTTTCTCGATTGGCAAATTCTGTGAAGGTTCCAAAAGTAGCGTTTGGCGTCCAACAATATTCTTTACCCTGACCAGCAGTTGGGTTGATACCGTCATCGTCATTTGGGTTTCCTAAGAATACTTCATCATTTATTAAAACCTGCTCTTGTAATTTGGTGTTTTTTCCATTCGGACAAGTAATGAATATTTCCATATCATGTAACCAGGAATGCTCCATATTCAAGCAGATGGACTTTAAATCTTCTAGTGAGGTTAATACCTCTCCTGGGCGATAATCCGTAAAACTGATACTGGTTTCATAGGATCGACCGTTCCCATCGGGTAATGCCAAAGAATCCGACCGAACTCCTCTAGTTTGAAAAGCCCCTTGTGTGGGAGTTACGGTGATATTGGTGGCCTCTCCTGATCCAGCTATTCCCCCATTCAAACGAACGGTATCTCCTACACAGACTTCATTAGGGAAATTATCTGCTATCATAAAGACAGGTTTCGTAGAAACCCGTACTCTTTGGGTAATGAAATTGCTGCTTTTACAACCAAACTGATCCGTCACGGTCAATTCTACTTTATACCCACCTGATTCTTTGTAGGCATGGCTAACATTTGGACCTTTTCCAGTGATGCCATCTCCAAAATCCCACTCGAATATAGAAGAGGCAGCAGAATGTTCATAGACTAGATTGTTTTGAGGAAAAATACCTTCTCCTTCAAAAAAAATTCGTTCTCCAATACACACATCTATCCAGCCAGTGTCTGCTGGAACAGAAGGGGGATCGGATTTTGCTAAATCTACTTGTATCAATTGGCAGGCAGGAATACAGTCAATAAGGGCGTTCCAACCTTTCCCTTCTACGCTACTATCTGAATTAAAAGTGATCGTCAAGCAACCTGTCCCATTGGCAGCAGTAGCTTGAATGACGAAAGGGCTGCCGGGGAAAAAATCATTTGAACAAGATAAGAGGGGAGCGTTTATATCATTACCATCGTAGAAGCAAAGTGCATCACCTGGTGCAATATCGGAATTAGAAAAAGTTAGTTTGATGTGGGTGCCTTTGGTATTATCCGAACAGATGACCATCATCTCGTCTTCATTAGCTTGGTAGTCGCCATTATTCCCACCACTATCTTGGAATAAACCAGAACACTTAATCACCAGACGATCCTGTCCCATAATAAAGGTCTCCTGGCTAAAAAGAGGGAACACCAAAAAGCAAATGAAGAGCGATAACAGTAATCTCATTTAAGGGTTCGTATATGATTGTTTGACGGTTAGATGGATAATTGAATGGTATTATTCATTACTTAACCATTTTTGAAAAGCTGCATTGAATTGTTTACCAGAATAATAGACCAACAACTTATCCGTGTTTTTTATTTTATAAGCCATTGGTTTATCCCAGTTTCTTTTCAAGAAGGTAAACTGCTTTTCCAATAAGAAAATATTTATATCTGTTGGGTTTGCTTTTAAGCTTTCTATGCCAGTTAATAATTTATCAGGCGTATCTTCTGCAATATAATAGGCATGATCCGCATAATAGCTCCATCTTTTGAATAGCATAGGATTGGTCTTTTGTATGCGGTCTAAGTAGGCAGGTTCGTAAGCAGCTTTTAATTTAGAATGGATGGGAAGACTCTGAGAAAAGCATAGGGTCGAAAGAAATAAGAACACAATTCCAAGTAACTTCATAGGGGATAATCTGTTTCTGAAATACATCTCAGATACGGTTATACAGGTAACGATATAAAAAAAGTGATTTTCTGATCCTGTTTAGTTGTTGAACTGTTTATCCAAGTTTAGCGTGTAAACAAATAAACAGTTAAGCAAATAAACAATTAGGTCACTTTCTTCCGTTCGCAGTATAATTAATCCTAGATTCCGTCTCTGTACAAATGTAATACAATGGTAGAGATAAAAAATCAATTATCCCGCCAAAAATTACCACTTATACGACAATTTTGTAATTGTTTGGTTGCTGTTCCAAACTGATCGCTAAATTCATTCTTTTTCTAAGAAACGCGATATATTTTTTTCAATTCTAGCAAGAACGTGATTCGCATCTCCTTTTTGAAATTTGGTACCTGTTAGGCGCTCAAATAATTCTATATATCTGTCTGTTACTAGATTGACCATCTCATCTGGCATATACGGCATTTGCTGCCCTTCTTTTCCCTGAAAACCATTCGCCATCAACCATTCACGGACAAATTCCTTGGATAATTGTTTTTGCCGTTCCCCTTTGGCTTGTCGTTCCTCATAGCCGTCTTTGTAATAATAGCGGGAACTATCAGGAGTATGGATTTCGTCAATCAGGTAGATTTTACCATCTTTTTTTCCAAATTCGTATTTAGTATCCACTAAAATTAACCCCTGTTTAGCAGCCATTTGGGTGCCTTGTTCAAACAAAGCATAGGTATATTTTTCTAGTATTTCATAATCCTCTTTAGAGACGATTCCGTTTTCAATAATAGCTTCTTTGGAAATATCTTCATCATGCCCTTCTTCTGCTTTGGTAGCGGGGGTAATAATAGGAGTTGGGAAAGCATCGCTTTCTTTGAGTCCTTCTGGCATTCGGACGCCACATAATAGTCGTTCTCCACTTTCGTAGGTTCGCCAAGCGTGTCCTGCCAAATAGCCTCGAATCACCATTTCCACTTTAAAAGGCGTACAAGCTATACCAACTGCTACATTTTCATCAGGGGTAGCTACTAACCAATTTGGCACAATTTCTTTAGTAGCCGTTAAGAAATAAGTCGCTATTTGATTCAATACTTGGCCTTTATAAGGGATAGGGCGAGGTAATACATGGTCGAAAGCAGAAATTCGATCACTAGCGACCATGATTAGTTGCGCATCGTTTACGGTATAAACATCTCTGACTTTTCCTTTATAAAATGCTGTTTGATTGGGGAGTTGGAAATTGGTTTCTTTTATCGCTTGCTGCGTTAAAGCCATAGTATATAGTCTTCAGTATAGGTTAAAAATCTGTTACAAAAGTATCAATTTAAGGGATTAACTTTACTTCCTTGTTACATTATTAAAATCCAAACGTATAATTAGTTAGGAATGGATCAAATACGGTAGATTGATAACATTATACTATTTGCTTTATTTTTTATTTGCTACCGTACAGTATTAAATGATAATCGCAAGTAAAACTTTATACTACTGCCTCGCTTGCTTCGCAAGCTCGGCAAATTCGTTCTTTGGAGACAGCGATCTAAAAAAAATGGTTTTTCAAAACCATTTTTTTTAGATCGCAG
>CALJIQ010000470.1 GCA_937973995.1 uncultured Saprospiraceae bacterium | reverse complement strand
AGAAAATCTAATGGGTCTGGTAGATAAATTTCAGATTATTGTGGAATAGTTTTAGCCTAAGTAGTGTGACATTATTATTATTGATTATTAATTATTTTCCAGACGCTACTGAACACGCCTAATTAGCTAATAATCAGTAATCAATAATCAATCAACTGAAAAGCAAAGTTGTTAACTTATTTTTGTCAAACTACTTACCAGCATCCAGTATCTATAACTTAGCCAAGACCGTACGATTACCTTTTACCTTTTGATTAAGGGACACTTGGATATTAGCAGAAAGGGGTAAGAACAAATCCACTCTAGAACCAAATTTAATAAACCCCATTTCCTTACCTTGTATCACCTTTTCCCCTTCCTCTAAATAATTGACAATTCTCTTGGCAACGGCTCCTGCAATTTGTCGAAGCAATATCTCTACTTCCCCATTATCAATTACGACCGTCGTTCGTTCATTTTCTGTAGAGGATTTTGGGTGCCAGGCTACTAGGTATTTACCTGGGTGATATTTGAAATAATTAACGGTGCCGCTGATAGGATTTCTATTGACATGCACATTGGTAGGAGACATGAAAATAGAGATTTGAATGCGTTTGTCTTCAAAATATTCATTCTCTTGTACTTCCTCGATAGCGACAATTTTTCCATCCGCAGGAGCAAAGACCACATTTTCATTAGGAATAACAATTTCTCGTTTAGGGGATCGAAAAAATTGTAGTACTAATAAAAAAAACAACACGGATAAAACATTAATCGCCAATAATAATTGAGGCACATACCAATAAACCAAAGTATTGATAACCGCCAACGTGAGGGCTAAGCAAATTAATATTTTATGTCCTTCCTTATGAATCTTCATAAATAAAAGTAGTTTTATCACCTATTCCTTCTAAATTGAAAAACAACTTCCTTTTTTAGATTTTCTATTTGAAAATCAGGAGCTTATTTTTAATTGTTCCACAGTGGACTACATTTTCTGTTTCGGAACAAATTTAATCAAATTTCTTTTGTCTGCTAACTAGGAATCGTCAAACTGTTAAATATGTGGGATAAAAAGTAATGATTATCACTTAAATCAACGAAAATTGCCTAAAAGAGCACAATTATTATATTGTTTTTCTTATTCAGGGCAAGAAAGAATATTATCTATTTTTCAATTCCCGCCAAGTTTCGCAAAGGTTTCGCTGAGTCTCGCAGAGGTTAGATTTAGCGTTACTTTGCGAGACTTAGCGGGAAACAGCCGTTAATAGGTTATTATTAGCAGAATCCTTAACTGGCGTGGTGTTATGGTATTGTGGCAAAGCTTACTATTCTAAAATTTTATTGGCTTTGACCACTATTCTTGATATTGAAAACTTAACCATGCTACCAAAACACCAAAGAACCACAAAACCTAGTCAATTATCTAAAAACGATCATTTCAATTGAATATTTTATATAAAACAATCGCCACCAGTTTTGGTTTAGGCTATGCACCATTTGCCCCTGGTACAGTGGGTGCGCTTGGCGGAGTAGCGGTCTTATGGCTAGCTTCTTCCTCTATTAGTACCCACAAATTCCATACCTTACAAATAGGCTTATTGGTCCTTATTGTCCTGACAACGGTTATAGGAGCATGGGCTACCAAACAACTAGAGCAAGAGTGGGGGGAAGATCCCTCCAAAGTAGTAATAGATGAAGTTGTGGGTGTCTGGATTTCCTTATTTTGGATACCACTGACTTGGCAGCATGCCCTCATTGGTTTTTGTCTTTTTCGACTATTTGATATTTGGAAACCCTTAGGAATTAGGCGATTAGAAAAAATTCCTAATGGCTGGGGCGTCATGCTAGATGATGTCGCCGCTGGGATATACGCCAATATTTGTTTACAAATCATTTATGCTGTGGGGATTTTGAACGGTTCTTTTTATCTATCCTAATGTAAGTTCTTAATGTTGAATTTTGAATGATTGAATTTTGAATAACACGAGACGCAATAGGAGGAAAGCACTAAGGTTTAAAGAAACCGCTCATTCAAAATTCAAAATTATTCATTCAAAATTGAGTACCTACATCCTAATGACTAAAAACGGAGCGATAGAATTTATTAAATCACAAATAGCTGCATTCGGAAGCACTTGTATAGACTATCTGACGGTTATCCTTTTGACGGAATACTTGGGAATTTGGTATATCTATTCCAATATCGTCGGTGCAGGACTAGGGGCTATTAGTAACTTTTTCTTGGGTAGAAAATGGACCTTTAAGGCAGATCAAGGGTCTATTTCAAAGCAGGGTTTTAGATATGCCCTCGTATCTATTGGGAGTTTATTGCTCAACACTTCTGGTCTTTATGTATTGACCGAGTGGACGCAACTGCACTATATCCTCTCCAAAATAATAGTTGGCTTGGTAGTAGCCGTTGGCTTCAACTATTTACTGCAAAAACATTTTGTCTTTAAAAAGCCTGCCGTGAAGTAATTCGCCTCTTTTTGAAGCGATGAATGAAGTCTCCAGACTTGATTCGCCTATTATGGTCGTCAGTAAATATCCTGCTGCCTCGCTTCCGATGCGGGCTCGGTAAATTGGTTCTTTGGAGATAGTGATCTAAAAAATGGTTTTGAAAAACCATTTTTTAGATCGCTGTCTCCAAAAGTCCCTATTACGAGGGGACGTCAGCCGCCGAGCAAATCAACTAGTGACTCGCATTATTAGTTATAATTTAATATTTATTCCAAAAAGGGCAGCATTTTTGCATTATTCTCCTAGAATTTAAGCCTTAATCATTTGAAGGCGAAGCGTACCAGTACCATCCTAAACAACACTACCCTTAGTAAAGAATTATTTCATTAGGGTTACGAACCTAATAAGATGTGCAAGTTTTGCGCAGGTTATTTTTTTCTAAGCACCAAATCATACTTAGTTTGGTGCTTATACTTAACAGGGGATAAATATCCGATTTTCCAATACTGTTTATTTGTTGAATTGTTGAACTGTTTATCCAAGTATAGTTGGTAAACGAATAAACAGTTAAACAAATAAACGATTCAAGCATTTTCGGTAATTTATCCCGTCCGCAGTATATATCCCTTAACAAGCATTAATTACCCATGGACAACTTTTTTTTTCGAGGGGGCTTATTATTGTTATTGACCATAACGGTAAACACCCTCTTTGGGCAGGTTTGGTACAAACTTGAATTATTGGATGATGAGGAGACCTATCAGATTTCGCTAATGTCTGAAGTTGATTGGACCTTACCTAATAATATTACAAGTACAGGACAGGTAACCATTAAAACACCTACGCTAGAATTTGAAATAGCTGATTTTGAAAGTGTACATTCGGATTTAGTATGGAAATACAACTCTCGAATGAATGCACCAGTAGAAGCTTCCGATTTTGATTATTTTTCTTTTGGCCTAGAAACGGCAAACCGTGCTTTTGAATATGAAGCCAAAGCAGACATTCCCATTATTAGATTTAGAAATGGCAAAGGCTGTGCGGGATTTGTGAGTTTGATTAATAATGCTGCTGACCCAGTTATATCCTCTGAATCTAAGGAGATCAATGTAGGCAATCAATTGACAGTAGTAGGCGCAAGAGGAAATGCCTATGTGGGGAATAAAGGCGATCAATTAGTTAGGTGCAAAAAACAAGTAAAAGCAAGGGATCAATTTATGAAGAATTTTGTGCTTTTTCCAAACCCTGCTTTCAATAAATTAAATCTCAATTTAGATTGGACCGCTGCTGCTCAAACAGGGCACTTTTATATAAGGAATAGTGCTGGAAAAGTAGTGGCTGAAAAAAATCATCAACTAAAAAAAGGTTTCAATGAAATCAACTTTGATATAGATGCATTGAATGGAGGAATTTATCATATTGAATTAAATAATACCAATAGTGAAAATATTCCTTTGGATCGTTTTGTAAAAGTGTATTCCGCTTCCGTAAATGATCTACCTACTAAAAAGAAAACAACTAACGGAGAAGATAAATAACCGTACTCCCTTTAATACATACCACATAAAACTTGCCTTCAAATCAGGTGATTGAAAACCATTTTTAGAATGGTGTTTTTCAATCACCTTTCTCTAGTTTATTAGACTTGCAAACCAAGTTCAAGTCTTCTGCTTACCGATTTAAGAACAATACTGAAAAGGCTAATTGTCTCAGATTTATTTATTGATGTTTTTCTAGGATTACGGGAAGTCTGTATTGCTAGGAGTCAGTCATCAGGTGTCAAGAGTCAGGATGTTTACAATAAACGATAAACATACTGATTGCTCCATCACCTTACCTCTGACTCCTAGCAACTGACTACTATACTACGGACAAGATAAATTACCGAAAATGTAAAAGCTGTTTATTCGTTTAGCTGTTTATTTGTTTACAAGCCATATGTGGATAAACAGTTAAACGATTAAACAAATAAACAATATTGAAAATCGGTTTTTTAGCCTGCCTCTAGTATAATAACAAGTCCTAGTATTGTTCAAATACCTTCCATGAAAAGATTTACGGTGTGGTGGATTTTGGGTTTATCCCTTATTGTTTTAAACCTACAAGCGCAAGTTGAATTGACAATAGAACGCTTATCCGATTGTCTTAGTTATCAAGTCAGCTTGAGCACTAGCGTCAATTATTCTACTCCTTTGAATTTGACCAATACCGCTCAGGTCACCTTAGTCGTACCAACAGGTACCGTTGTGCCTGGAACGATTACTTCTCATACAGGGAATTGGTCATTGGTGATTCCTATATTGGTAGCCCCTCCAGAAAATCCTGGGTATGATTACCTGATTTTTCAGATGACCTCTTCTACCACGGAGATCAACTATCAAGTAGGACTAGAAGTACCCCTCTTTACATTCGAAAATAGAGGGTCTTGTAATGGTGCCATACAGTTGATAGATCATGCCACTGATGCCTTCCTACCACCCAATTCCTTAAACGCGAATGTGGGAAATAGCTTTGTTGTATTAGCGGCAGTTGGGAATGCCTATTCTGGAAATTATACCAGTGGTCCTACGGATTGTTGTGGCGCAACGCCCCCTTCCTCTACACCCTCTGTTCCAGCAACCACTCCAAGTTGTTTGATAGAGTATGTACTCGAACAACTTGGTCCCGATTCCTTCCAAGTGAGTTTGATTTCTGATACGACTTGGACAGGCAATAATGCCATAACGGGCAATGCGCAAGTGAGCATTCGAGTACCCACAGGAGGCTTTATTTTAGGCGATATAATAAACTGTATTAATACGGATTTAGTCTCAGAGGTGCAATGGTTAGAAAACTCAAGATATATAGCTCCTTCGGAGGCACCTACTTGGGATTATTTTAGTGTAGCCCTAACAAATTTCACGTCTAATATTCCCTATCAGAAAGGACTAAAAGTGCCCCTTTTTAAATTTACCAATATTGGCGCCTGTCCAGCAGATAGCTTATTTTTAATAGACAATGAGACCGATCCCTTTATGCATCCCAATAGTGAAGGGGCAAATATTGAACAGCAATTGACCGTTTCTGGATGGCAAATGGAAGATGTTCCGATTTGTGTATCCGCTGCTACAGATGCGGCTTGTTGTAGTTGTAATTCAACACTCAGCATCAATCCCAATCCGGTCTTTTCAGTTAATACCAACTGTGCGGGTTCCGCCTCCCTATTTTTAGATCAAACCAGTACTGGCAATATCGTTGCTTGGCAGTGGGATTTTGGAGATGGCATCGGCACTTCTACTTTACCCAATCCAACTTATGTCTATTCAACAGAAGGAATTTATACAGTAGATTTATCGGTTACCTTTGCCAATAATGAGGTAAAAAGCACTAGCAATACGATTCTTATTTGTACTGCTCAGACTACCGTGACAAGCGATCCTATCTTCACCGCTTCTAGGGCCTGCCTAAGTGACCTTACTTTCTTTTCCAATACGACTAGTCCTGCCAATGTGCAAAGCTGGTATTGGGATTTTGGAGATGGAATAGGTACTTCTAATTTATTAAATCCAACTTATACCTATACCCGAGAAGGGACTTATAAAGCGACGCTAATAGTTACCTACACAGATAATACTCAAAAGACCTATACCCAAGATGTCATCGTAAATCCTTTGGTATGGCCTCATGTGAGCGCCTCAGAAGACGCTATATGTGCAGGTGATTGTGTGCGCTTATCCGCGCAAGGCGGTACGGTGTTTAATTGGTCCAATGTAGAGTCATTAGATCAAAATGGATTCTTTAGCCCAGTTGCTTGTCCTACCACCACGACTACCTACACGGTTACTATTTCGGATGCAAATGGATGTTCTGCTACGGAATCGGTTACCGTTACGATCGTTGAACCACCTATCGTTGATGCTGGACCTGATTTAACTATTTGCCGAGGAGACTCGATCCGTTTAGCTGGTTCTGCTACAGGAGATGTTCAATGGTCGCCAGTAGCTACTTTGGTAAATCCTGCTGTTGGCAATTCTATTGCCTTTCCTGCTGTAACGACCCAATACTGTCTTACCTCTACAAATAGTAGCAGTTGTTTCGCCTCCGATTGTATGACCGTCACCGTTATTGATGGCGTAGATGCAAATGCGGGAACCGACCAAAATATCTGTGTAGGAGATGCCGTACAATTAACGGCTACTGGTGGGGTGTTTTATGCTTGGAGTCCTGCAGAAGGCTTATCGGCCACGACGATTGCGAACCCGATTGCTAATCCAACGACAACAACGACCTACTGCGTGACGGTAATAGATGCGAATGGCTGTGAGGGAGAAGATTGTATCACCGTGAACGTGAATTCTATAAAAGGAAGCATTAGCGACGAGGTTTCCATGTGTTTAGGAAGTACCGCTTTTTTGAGTGCTAGTGGAGGGGGGACTTATAATTGGAGTCCCACCACAGGTTTGTCCAATCCCACTATTGCCAACCCAACAGTAAGCCCTGTAACGACTACGGAATACTGTGTGACTATTACGGGTGCAACTGGCTGTACGGATGTGCAATGTACGACTGTTACCCTGAGTAGTGACCTCATTGCTGATGCGGGAGGAGATTTGACGATTTGTCAAAATGAAGCGATTACTTTAACCGCTACTGGAGGTAGTTTTTATCAATGGAGTCCGAGTATTGGATTGAGTAATATAAATGTATCGAATCCAGTGGCTACACCTACGACCACTACTGAGTATTGTGTGACCGTTTCTGATGGAAGTGGTTGTACTTCAGAAGATTGTGTGCTAGTAACGGTGTCTAATCCAATTAATGCCAATGCGGGTCCAGATCAAAATGTATGCAGGGGAGAAGGAATCACCCTATTTGCTTCTGGAGGAAAAAATTACGTATGGAGTCCAACGACTGGACTGAGTAATTCTACTGTACATAATCCTGTCGCCAATCCAACAAGAACCACTACCTATTGTGTAACAGTATCTGATGAGAATGGCTGCTTGGATGTAGATTGTGTCAATATCATTGTTAGCGAATTTACGGCTGCCAATGCAGGGAGTAATCAGACTATTTGTCCAGGTGGAACAACTCAATTGTTTGCCTCTGGTGGTAGTCAATACAACTGGAGTCCAACTACAGGGTTGAATAATTCCTCCATTGCGAATCCTATTGCTACCCCCACCAATACAACGACCTATTGTGTGACGGTAACCGATAATAATGGTTGTACCGATACGGACTGTATGCAAGTAGCGGTAGGTAATTCCTTAGCAGCCAATGCTGGTACAAATGTAAAAATATGTGAAGGAGGAACGACCCAGTTATTTGCCACAGGTGGCACTACTTTTCTGTGGAGTCCGAGTACAGGATTAAGCAATCCTACTATCTCTAATCCGATTGCTACTCCTTCCTCCACTACTACTTATTGCGTTACTGTTTCTGATGGAAATGGTTGTTCCGACGTAGATTGTGTACAAGTAGAAGTAGGAAATGATTTGACTGCAAATGCGGGAATAGATCAAGTGGTTTGTGAGGGATCAACCGCACAATTATTCGCTAGTGGCGGAAACAGTTATCAGTGGAGTCCAAGCACAGGCTTGAATAATACATTTACTAATAATCCGATTGCTAACCCGACTACAACGACCACCTATTGTGTCACAGTTACCGACGGTCAAGGTTGTACAGCTATTGACTGTGTAGTGGTTAATGTGGATAATGCCATCTCAGCGAATGCTGGTATAGATCAAATCATCTGTGCAGGAACTAGTGTTCCGTTAAATGCTTCTGGCGGAATTACCTATCAATGGAGTCCAACTACTGGATTAAGCAATTCTTTTATTAGCAATCCGATTGCTAATCCGAATACGACGACCAATTATTGTGTGACTGTTTCGGATGGAAAAGGTTGTACAGCCGTTGACTGTATGGTGGTTAGTGTGGACAATTCGATCACGGTGAGTGCAGGACCAGATCAAAGTGTAACTGTTGGCAATTCCGTCCAATTAACTGCCTCAGGAGGGAGCAATTATTTGTGGAGTCCGAGCACTGGATTAAGCAACCCATCTATCAGCAATCCAATTGCTTCTCCGAATGAGACCACTACCTATTGTGTGACCGTTTTTGATGAAAAAGGTTGTGTAGAAGTGGATTGTATAGTGGTAACGGTTAACAATACTATAACAGCGAATGCTGGTCCAGATCAAAATATTTGTTCAGGTAATTTTGTTCAATTAGCTGCCTCAGGAGGGAGTAATTATCAATGGAGTCCGAGCACTGGATTGAGTAATCCTTTTGCTAGTAATCCGATTGCTTCTCCAAGTGTAACGACTACTTATTGTGTAACGGTCTCCGATATAAATGGAACATCTGGCGTAGATTGTGTGGAAATTACGGTGGAGAATGCTGCTTCGATTAGTGCAGGGGTAGATCAAACTATTTGTGCAGGCAGTAGTACGCAGTTGGGTGCTTCAGGAGGCAATGCTTATCAATGGAGTCCAACGACAGGCATGAGTAATGCTTTTCTTCCAAATCCTTCTGTGCGACCTAATGTAACGACTACTTACTGTGTAACAGTAACGGATTTTAGTGGATGTTCAGGAGTGGATTGTATGGTGGTAACTGTTCAAAATAACTTGGCCGCTAGTGCTGGGCAAGACCAAACGGTTTGTACGGGAGGTACGACTCAATTAAATGCATCAGGCGGAAGTACGTATCAATGGAGTCCAACAACTGGAATGAGTAATCCATTTATCGCAAACCCTACCGTACGTCCTTCCAACGCTACTACTTATTGTGTGACGGTGACGGATGGTGCTGGCTGTACGGGAGTAGATTGTATGGTGGTGGAAGTTGGAAATGGGGTAGCCGTAAATATAGGGAGTGATCATTCGATATGTGCAGGCAGTTCTTTGCAGTTATTGGCAACAGGTGGGGTGTCCTATACTTGGAGTCCGACTACGGGAATTAATAACCCCTTTGTGGCTAATCCGATCGTTACGCCAACTACTTCTACTACGTATTGCGTTACCGTAACCGATGCGGCTGGATGTACAGGTACGGATTGTAAACGACTAACCATTGACAATGCTATTTCTGTTAGTGCTGGTCAGGATGTGGAGATTTGTTCTGATGGATCGACTGTTTTAAATGCGAGTGGTGGTACATTTTATCAGTGGTCTCCTACTGTTGGTTTAAGCGATCCTACTATTCCTAACCCAATTGCTAACCCCACAGTTACTACGACTTATTGTGTCACGGTGACGGATGATAAAGGCTGCGAAGGAACGGATTGTGTGCAAGTTTTTAGAGGAATCAATCTTTCTGTAAATGCGGGTTCAGACCAAACGATTTGTAATGGGAATACCGCTCAGCTAACTGCCTCCGGGGGGCTTTTTTATGATTGGAGTGCTACGGATGGAAGTTATAATTCTCAATTACAAAACCCTGTCGTCAACCCTAGTGTTAGCACTACCTATTGTGTTACCGCTACCAATTCTGCTGGCTGTACAGGGGTAGATTGTATGGTGGTAAATGTAGAAAATGGCGTACCTGTTAATATTGGAAGTGACCATGCTATTTGTGGAGGTACTTCTTTACAATTGATCGCTTCTGGGGGGGTCTCGTATCAGTGGAGTCCTGCCAATAGTATCAATGATCCTTTTATTTCCAATCCAATTATTACACCTACTCAGACTACAAATTATTGTGTGACGGTAACGGATGCAGCTGGATGTAAAGGCACGGATTGTAAACTAATAACGGTGGATAACTCGATCACCGCAAGTGCAGGGGCGGATGTAGAAATATGCGATCAATCCTCAACTGTTCTAAATGCTAGTGGAGGTGTTTTTTACGAATGGTCCCCAACGACGGGTTTGAGTAATCCATTTATCTCCAATCCTACCGCTAATCCTACCAATCCTACGACCTATTGTGTGACTGTAACGGATGTAAAAGGTTGTGTAGCTACTGACTGTGTAAATGTGGCAGTTTCAAAAGAGGTGAATTGTGAGGAGGACTCCAATGGAACTGGAACTCCCACACCTACTTGTTTGTATGAAGTGCCAGTCGTCGCATGCGAAGATAAAACTATCTGTCACGGGGAAAGTACGCAATTAGTCGTCAATGGAGGGATTGAGTGGCTATGGACGCCATCCACTGGATTAAACAATCGCTTTACAGAGTCACCCATTGCCAGCCCGCTTACGACTACTGTATATACGGTGATTGTTACAGATGCAGCTGGTTGCACAGGTACGGATCAAGTAATCGTGTCAGTTGATACAGATTGTACACCTGGTGTAGGAACTTGCATCAGTGAACCGGGCGCAATTGCCTGTGAAGACAAAACGATATGCCCAAATGAAACGATACAATTGACGGTGACCAATGGGGCGAGTTATCAATGGATTCCTGCGAGTAGTTTGGATAATCCTTTTATCGGCACTCCGATGGCATCTCCATCTATTACCACCATCTATACGGTGACGGTGACGGATGTGAATGGGTGCACTAGCACAGATGAGGTAACGGTTTTTGTAGAAGCTAGTTGTACTACCAATATTTGTTCATCGCCTCCTTTAACGGTTGCTTGTGAAGACAAGCAGATTTGTGCTGGAGAAACGATTCAAATCAATGTGACCACTGGGGCAAGTTATATTTGGAGTCCAAGTACTTCCTTAAATAATGCGTTTTCAGGAACGCCAATTGCTTCTCCGACTATCACCACCACCTACACGGTTACTTTAACAGATAATCGGGGTTGTACGAATACCGATCAGGTGACTGTTTTTGTTCAAACAGACTGTAACAATGATCTCTGTTCAACGCCTCCTCTTACCGTAGCATGTGAAGACAAATTTATCTGCGGTGGCGGAAGCATTCAATTAAATGTAAATACTGGCGCAAGTTATGCTTGGAGTCCTAGCAATACCCTTGATAATGCTTTTACAGGAGTTCCCATTGCCTCTCCTTCGACGACCACAACCTATACTGTAACCTTAACCGATAGCAATGGTTGTACGGGTACCGATGAGGTGATCGTATATGTGAATACAGGGACTGCCAATGCTGGCGTAGATCAATCGATTTGCAACGGGACGGCTGCACAGTTAGTTGCCACTGGAGGCACTAGTTATCAGTGGAGTCCTTCCATCGGATTGAGTAATCCTTTCATTGCCAACCCGCTTGCTTCTCCTGCTTCCACTACTTTATATTGTGTTACTGCGACCGATATAAATGGATGTGCAGCGACCGATTGTGTACAGGTACGAGTAGGGAGTGGTTTTCCTGCGGTGGCTTGTGAAGATAAACTGATTTGTCGAGGAGGCAATGTGCAATTAACCGTAACCACAGGCGTGAGTTATCAATGGGCACCCGCCATCGGATTGTCCAATACGAATACGGGATCGCCTATAGCCAATCCAACCACTACTACGACTTATTTTGTGACGGTGACAGATGCCAGTGGTTGTACTTCGGTAGATGATGTGATTGTCAATGTAGATCAAAATTGTACAGGTGGACGTGCCTGCCCAGAAGATATTTTACCTGAAGCTACGATTCAATTGACGGTAAACAACTGTACCCAATCTGGTTCACTTTGCTTGCCTATTGAGCAAAATAATTTAGATGCTTATACCATCACCTTGAATGGAGAAAAATGGGATATGGATGGCGTGGGCAGTTGTCAATTAAATTACTCCTATGCCTACACTTATTTTACCATTCCCGATAAAGGAGAAGTAGGACCCTATACATTAGTGAATTGGATGATAAATGGTATCCCACAGACTGGAGTGTTTGAAAAGGTAGAAGACTTAGTGCAGTTAATGAATCAGATTGATGCTAGGGGAAATTGGGAATTAGATGCAAGCACCCTAACGATCAGAGGAGGGGTAACAGGGGTGGTCTATAGCAATATGACCATCGAGCAAGATGCGACGAATGCTATTGCTTATCTAAATTTAAATACCAATATCACCTCCTCCGAGGTACAGTTAATGATTCCAGTAGGTACATACGAATTAGTCATTCAACAAACAGCATCTGGCTGCCTTGCTAGTACGCAAATAGAGGTGACTTGCCCAACACCACCAGTGGTATGTGCCCCCATATTTTCAGCAGGGGAGTTAAGTGCACAACTAGAAGATTGCCAAGATCTGTTAGAAATTTGTTTGGATATTCCTATCCTAGAGGCGATTCATTATTCTTTTGAGCATAACGGAACAACCTACCAAGGTAATGGTGGTCTATGTGAAACTGGAACTGGTACGGCCATTTATGTGGGCTATGGTAATCATGAATTAATTGTCACCAATCAACTCACGGGCTGCGCAGATACTTTATTGGCGAAGGTGGATTGTAGTATGAATGCCACCTACATTTCAGAAACGATTGCAGAGACGGAGGCAGGGATGTACTGCATTCCTTTAGAGGAAACGCAATTCATTCAAAGTATAGAGAATATATGTTTGACGGAAGGGGGAACTGCTGTGTATTTCTCTTTTGCAGAGCAGTGTATCCTGTTTGAGGGGCTGCAAGCAGGTACAGAAAAAGCCTGCATCGTGCTTTGTGATAATCAAGCTATTTGCGATACCACCTACTTGACAGTACATGTATTGCCTTTGGATGGATTACTCCCAACTGCGGACGAGGATGGCTCAGAAACCAATGCCAATCAAGCCGTATTGATTGATGTAATGGCGAATGATCGTTCTGGAGCGGCTATTGAGCAAATGACGATTCAAAGAGAACCAAGGTATGGACAAGTCATTATCAATGAAGATCAGTCTATCACCTATGAACCAGATCCTGATTTCTGCGATTCTGAAAAATTGGATTATTTTACTTATGAAATCTGTAATGACTATGGCTGTTCTATTGCACCAGTTAGGGTAAAAGTGGTTTGCACGGCTCCAAAAGTGTACAATGGTTTCTCTCCAAACGGAGACGGAGTGAATGATAAATTTAGAATAGAAGGACTAGCCAATTTCCCGAATAATGAACTCCAAATATTCAATTCGTTAGGCTCCATCGTGTATCAACAAGAAGGATATGATAACTCTTGGGAAGGGACGTATAATAACCTTCCGCTTCCAGATGGGGTGTATTTCTACATTTTATATGATGGAGAAGGGAAACGATTGAGTGGATATGTGCAGATTAGTCGGTAAATTCTGATTGCTTTGTTTTTTTGTAGATTTCTACAAGGTTTAGAGTTTTGACAACTTCACTTTTTTTGCTCGACGGCTAGTCGCCGTCTC
>CALJIQ010000469.1 GCA_937973995.1 uncultured Saprospiraceae bacterium | reverse complement strand
ATAAATAAGTGGTCTGACAGAAATATTTTAACATCTCAAACTAGATTGTTAGATTGTTGAGTCCACTCTAAAAAGTCTGTTTTAATGAAAAATCGAAATAATTACATTAAATGTTTTTTTGTAAAGTTTTGATTTTTAGCAAAATATAGATATGCCAAATTTTTAAAATTTGGCATATCTCGCTCAAAATGGCTTTTTAGAGTAGGCTCATTGTTAGATGGTTCAAGTGACATTGACTATCTAGCCATCTAACCATCAAGCCGTCAAGCCGTCAAGCCATCAAAAAAGAAAAGTTATAATACATTCGTCAGGCTACTTATTTACGCATTTATTCCTCTCCACTTTTACTCATGGTAGTATTAATAAGCCTATTCGAGGGCATCTACTCGAATAGGCTTATTTTTTTATCATATTCCCTGATTAAATACTACATTTGCACCTTCAAAATTATGGGGTTTTATCACCTATTACTTTCTATCAAATCATTCATTAATGATACTATTAAAAGGAACTATTTCCCAGTTTTCAGGCTTATGCTTAGTGTTACTTCTTCTTAATGCCTGTCAGACGGAACCAAAAGAAACAAAGACGCAATCAGGGTTTACTTATATTCATCATGTTAAAAATAATGGTCCAACACCTAAAGAAGGGGAAGAGGCGGAATTCCATGTGGATTTAAGGAATCATGAAAAAGTGATTAATACAAGTAGAAGTCAAGGAAGACCAGCCAGGGCTATTATTCCTACGATGGAGCAAATAGCAAAGACGCCTTCGCCTATTGTAGATGCGCTTTTATTAATGTCTGTTGGCGATAGTTTAACGGTGATGCAATCTACCGATTCATTGCCCAATAAACCGCCACAATTCGCTGATTCTCCACTTATTTATTTCGATGTAGTATTATCTGGAATAAAATCAAAAGAAGAAATAGAGAAAGAACGAGCAGAACAAGCAGCTCAGGTAGAGATCGCCAAAGCAAGAGAGTCAGAAGTGGCAGCAACTACAACAGGATTGCTCACTTCCTATAAGGCTAATAAATTAGGCGATAAATTACAAAGTACAGGCACGGGTTTGAAATATACCGTCATTGAAGAAGGGACGGGACCGCAAGCAGAGGTCGGTAAATTAGTCAATGTCCATTACTATGGAATGACTACGGATGGTAATGAATTTGATAATTCTTTTAAAAGAGGATCAGCTTATCCAGTACCTGTCGGAAGAGGTCAGGTTATTAAAGGATGGGATGAAGGCATTCCGTTATTTAAAGAAGGGACTAAAGCAGTTTTATTCATTCCACACGAATTGGGATATGGGGAAGCAGGAAGTCCTCCTAATATTCCTCCTAGAGCGGAGTTGGTATTTTATGTGGAGATAGAGAAAGTAAATTAATTAGTCATTAGTCAGTTGTCATTGGTCATTCGTTACCAATTACAACTGACTAATGACAACTGACTAAAATTATGACACACGATCAATTTAAGAACCTGCAGTCCAAACTAGGATTGCTAAAACAATATCTTTGACGTAGATAAACGACGTCTTGAAATTGAAGAAAAAGAGCAGTTAAGTTTAGATCCATCATTTTGGGATGATCCTAAACGAGCTGAACTTATATTAAAAGAGCTAAAAAGCCACAAAAATTGGGTTGGGCAGTATGAGTCTTGTTCAACTGCCTTAGAGGAAATTGAGGTGTTAGAAGAGTTCAGAAAAGAAGGAGAATCCACAGAAGAAGAAGTGGAAGAAGCCTACCAACAAGCAGTTACTCAATTAGCAGATTTAGAATTCCGTTCTACACTGAATCGTCCAGAGGACGAACTAGGTTGTATTTTAGAAATTAATTCAGGTGCTGGTGGAACGGAGTCGGATGATTGGTCTTCCATGTTGTACCGTATGTACCTCATGTGGGCAGAAAAGAACGGCTATAAGGTAAGTGAACTAAATAGTGTAGAAGGCTCTGTTGCTGGGATAAAATCAGCAGAATTAGAGATCAAAGGTGAATTTGCATACGGCATGTTGAAAGGTGAAAATGGAGTACATCGTTTAGTTCGAGTGAGTCCATTTAACGCGCAGGGCAAACGAATGACTTCCTTTTCTTCGGTATTCGTCCATCCCTTAGTAGATGATTCTATTGAAATAGCGATCAATCCCGCTGATTTAGAATGGGATACGTTTAGGGCAAGTGGAGCAGGTGGGCAGCATGTAAATAAAACAGAATCAGCGGTACGAGTTCGACACTTGCCTTCTGGTTTAGTAGTAGAATGCCAAAAAGAACGATCTCAGCACATGAACAAGGACCACGCCCTCACTATGTTGAAATCCCGACTTTATAAATTGGAGATGGAAAAGCAAGCATCAGAGCGAGAAAAAGTAGAAGCAGGGAAAATGAAAAACGAATGGGGTTCCCAAATTCGCAGTTATGTATTAGATGATCGTTGGGTGAAGGATTTACGAACAGGACACAAAGTACACAACCCTGATAAAGTATTGGACGGAGATTTAAACGATTTTTTGAAAGCCTTCCTAATGCTCGGCAGTGTAGAAAAAAATTAATTGATAATTGGAGACTAGAAGCGTGAAGGGCGGGTACAAATCATACATCATAAATCATAAATCCATCTAGGATTCATCCAAGATGGATTTATGATTTAAGATTTATGAACTATGATTTATGATTTGCCCTTTCCTATCTCCAAGAATATACTAGTCACCAATCACCAACCACCATATTGTACAAAATCAAAGAAATATATTATACGCTTCAAGGAGAAGGAGCACATACTGGTCGACCTGCGGTCTTTTGCCGATTCACGGGATGTAATCTGTGGAGTGGGAGAGAGGAAGATCGCTCCAAAGCAATTTGCCAGTTTTGTGATACAGACTTTTGGGGGACCGATGGTTTGAATGGAGGAAAATATCCATTGGAACAATTGGTAGAAAAAATAAAGGAGCAATGGGGAAGCAGGACCAATGGACAACCATATGTCGTGTGCACAGGCGGAGAGCCTCTATTGCAATTAGACGAACCCTTAATAACTGCTTTTCATACAGCTGGCTTTGAAGTGGCGATAGAAACGAATGGTACACAAGCAGCACCTAAAGGAATTGATTGGATATGTGTAAGTCCTAAAGCTGGGGCCGACCTGATTCTAACCAAAGGAAATGAATTAAAATTAGTCTATCCACAACCAACTGCTTTACCCCACCAATTTGAAAATCTTGCCTTCGATCATTTTTATTTACAACCAATGGATGGTCCCAATGTTGAAGATAACACTAAACGAACGGTGGAATATTGTTTAGCTCACCCTCAATGGAATCTTAGTTTGCAGACCCATAAGTTGTTAAATATTCCTTGAAGATTAACCCCTAAAAGTCTAGAGAAAAGCTCAAATTTGGGGTAAATCCCAACATAAGAACCTCCGTACCAGTCACTTCGTTAAAAGACCTATTGTCATTTCTTTGGTTGGGAACGGAGTGAATATATTGCCTGTACTTTACATTTTCACGGTCCAATAGATTAAAAATGGAAAGACCCACTCTAGCTTTAGAAATGCCCCAGTCAAAATTATAACCTGCGCTGACATCAATACGCTGATAACTAGGCAAGTGAGAAATGCGATCTTGTGGTCTAAGTTGTTCTCTAGGTGTTTGGCTTTCGATTTTTTCCAAATCTGTATAGGGCCTCCCGGAACTATAAATATAGGTAGCAGCAAAATCAAATTTTTGATATTGGTATTGGTGCACCCATTTTAACTGATGTCTTCGATCATCCTGCGAAGGAAAGGCTTCCCCTCTATAAATGCGATCAAAGCTATGGGTCGTTTTGCTGAGGGTATAGGCAATCCAACTCGTATAATCTTTAACCTCTTTTTTTAGCCAAATATCTATTCCCCTTGATAGACCCGTGCCATTATAAAAACTTAACTTTTTGTCAGCTCCATTAATCATCCCAGGTAGAAAGCCATTTTGTGCGGGCACGTATTCCGTCACCCCATCCATACTTTTATAGTAGGCTTCTACATCTAGCATAAATCCGTTTTTGGCAAAATTAAAACCTAGCATTCCCTGTGTAGAAGAGGCAATAGGAAATTGCTTAGGATTGTCCTCGCTTAATACCCAAAAATCATAGGATCTTCCGAAACGATCTTCTCGATAATTTTGTCTTAAAAATTGATTGTATCTGCTTCCCGAAGCTTTTAAGGATAGCTTATCATTTATTTGATAAGACAAGTTGATGCGTGGAGATAAATAATTTTTGTTCGTTAAGGAATAATACGTACTTCTAAGTCCAAGTCCTATTTTGAATTGTTCTGATTTCGTTAGATCGTATTGTAAAAATCCAGCATGCTGCTTGCCTTGGACATCATTTGCAAAGGCACGTTGTTTGCTAATATCAATTTCAAACTGTACTTGATTAGCGACTAAGTGATAGCCAAAGGTTAGTTGCTGTTCCTTAGAGAGGGTTACTTCATTTTTTATAGTTATCTCTTTTCCTTCAATGGCATTGTAGGCAAAATTATTAGTGGTAAAAGTAGTATCAATTTTAGTGGGTGGAGGAGGTTTATTTGAATCAGGAGGTGGTCTGCGAGTGATTTCTCTTACTAAGGTAGAATTTATCAATTGACGTTCATCGTATTTGGAATTGGCTAGATTTATATGACTCTTTATCTTTTTATTCCATTGATGTTGCATCTGAATACTACCCCCTTGGTTATCCCATTCAGAAGTTTCTTCAAAAAATTCAATATTTACCACTTCGTCTTTTCTGCCTCCCGCACCCGTGTTTCTGGTATCAAAAGTTCGGGTATAATCATAATCAAACTGATCAAATCCTTTGAAGAAACTAGCTGCTATATTTGTTTTAGAAGTGAGCTGCCACAACCATTTGGCATTGACATCATAAAATTTAAAGTTGGGATTTTCCTTCAATAAGTTGGCTTGATTCGTTGCATTTTCATTGCCGTTCAGGGAAGGTTCTGAAATGTTTTGATCGGCTTGCAATGTACTAAAGAGATCGGAATTTGCTACGTTTTTATTGGTCGTTCTACCTCCTACCAGTAGTCCCATTTTATTGGAAATAGGGAGTGTGATATAAGCACTAGAAGTCAATAAATCTAATTGCACTCCACCCTGTATTTTAGATTTTGCAATTGGATGATGTGATTGTAAATCAACTACGCCCGCCGTTCTTCCACCATATTCTACTGGAAAGGCATTTTTATAGACTTTGACTTGATCGATGACACTAGAATTGATCGCACTAAAAATACCGAAATAATGGTCCACCTTATACAAAGTAATGCCATCCATAATTACAATATTTTCATCCCCATTACTACCTCTTATCTTTAATTGAGCCGACAGATCATCCGATGCAGATATGCCAGGCAATAACTGCAAACTTCTAAATATATCTTTACCGCCTATAAAGGAAGGAAGATTATTTAATTGATTCGTGCGAAATATAGTAGCCCCATTTGATTGATTCAGAGAAACGGTTGGCAATTTTTCAAGAATGGTAATCTCTGCAAAATCTAATGATTTAACCTGTAAATCAATTTTTAAGTTAGATAAGTCTGCGTCTTTCTTCCAGTTGATTACTCTAGGAATATAACCTAGATACTGTATCGTTAAAGTTCCTTCTTTTTTAGTAGTTTGAATGGTCAAATCAAAATTCCCCAGTTCATCAGAAGAACAGCCACTATTGCTTGCAGGGCAATTTATGGTGGCATAAGCTAAGGGCGTCTTTGTTCTAGTATCTGTTATATTCCCTTTAAAGGAAACAGTGAATAAGGTGGGCGTTTCTTCCATTAGAGGTTCAGTACCAGACGTTCTGATTAATATCCGATGGTCTTGAGTTATTTGAAATTCTAAATTGGTATCTTCAAAAAGGCTGGTAAAAGCAGCTTCCAAATTATCCGTACGAACCGACTTATTAATTTTTATATCTTTTATAGATTCATAATCGTAGGCAATTTTCAGTTGGTATTTAGTATTTAGTTTGGCGAAAACTTTACTTAATGGTGTATCTCTAAAGGATTCATCTATTAGGAAAGAATTAGATTGACTATATAAGGTATTTACAAAAAGTATTGAAACTAGTATCCCCATGATAAGAGATAGGCTCAGTTTCCTATTCTCCTTTCTGTTCTCAAATTGGTTGCTATTTTTACCATACTTGTAAAATGAAGGAAGTACTTGCTTCATATTGATATTGCTTCGATGGGAGGTATGTTTATTAAGATCAAGCGCAAGTGTAAAGTTCAAGTTCAACAGGTTCAACATTCCCGCTGAATGCGGCTTAAAGTTTGAGCTTGAACTAGAACTTATTGAGTTATTTTGCTGTAACCTTTATCTGCTTACCATTGATAATAAAAGCTCCATTTACTTGGAAAAGAATATCGCTTAAGGCTTTATTTAAATCTCCATTTTTAAAAGTGTAATTACCCATCTTATTGCCTAAACTGTTTTCAATAGCTACCTCAACGGCATACTGTCTTTCAAGTTCTTCTACTACTTGGTTTAAAGAGACGTTTTCAAAGTAAAAATCTCCATTTCTCCAACCCGTTTTTCGATCAACTTTTACCGCATAAGGTTTTTCTAATTCCGTTTTAGAGTCCGTTAGTTTAGTCCCTAAACCAGCTGTTAAAATTTGTGCATCTCCTTTAGCAGTCACTCTTACTTTTCCTTCTTCACAGACGACTACTAAATTGCCACTACGAGTATTGACATTAAATTTCGTGCCTAAGACTTCAATGTTACCAGAAGGGGTTATTACTTGAAAATGGGTTCCTTTTTCTACTTCAAAAAATGCTTCTCCCACTAGATGAACTGTTCGGTTGTTAGCAAATCTTTTTGCCTTAAAGGATATTTTAGAATCCGCATTTAACTGAATGGTAGAGTTATCAGGCAGTTGATAGGCAAATTGCTCTCCTAATTCAGTGTTGATACTATTCGTCGGATTATAAAAATAAAATACTGCCAATAATCCAATACATGCCGCCGCCGCTACACTCAACCATCTACGTCTTCCCATAGGTCTAATGATAGCCGTTTCTGGTTCGTCTTCTATGGCAGCATCTATCTTATTCCAAAGATTTTTAATCTGAGCTGCCTCTGGTTCATGTTCCTTTATTTTTATGCTTTTTACGAGTGTTTTTGCAGCCTTTATCTTTTCCGATTTTTCTGGATTATCTGCCACCCATTTTTTCCAAAAGCTAGTTGCTTTTTGATCTTTACCTTGTACCCATCTAATAAAGGAGGGGTCTTCTGCAAAGTCAATTTCATCATATGTAGTAAATTTTTTTTCCATTAGTAGACTTTTTGCATGTCGGTATTAGTGTGGATGCCAGCAGTAATAGAATTATACATCACAACTGGTTTTTATGACTTATTCATTGATATAAGTCCACTACTATCGTTTTGTACTCAAAAAATATTTAATTCTCTAAGGAATGACCATTTTTTCCTTCATTCCTAGGGGCTGTTTATAAAATGCTATAACCCAGCTAACGCCAGCACTAGAATGACGGTTAATAAGGATCCTCTTAATTTTTTTAAGGCTCCTGATACTAAATTTCGAACAGACTGGTAATTTAAACCCATAATTTCCCCTATGTCTTCATAATCCAAGCCAGACGCATATTTTAAATAAATGACTTCTTTCTGTCGTTTTGACAAATTATGCATAGCTGCCTTTACCTGAGCTGCTCGTTCTGCTGATAATTCGGCTGCTATTAATTCTTCATCTACTGCTATTTCCACCTTAAAATCTAACTCTGTAGGTTCCGTATCGGATACCCATTTTTTAGATCGATCCAGTTGGCGAATAATTTTCCGCCGCAATGCCACCAATAAATATCGTTGTATGGAATCCGTCATACTTAAGCCCGCTCTATTTTTCCATAACTCTATAAATAAGTCTTGAATGCAATCCTCAATGACTTGGTCATTTCTAGAAAATTTTCTGCCATACTTCAATAGACCTGATATGTGGGTAGAATAAATGCGCTCCAAAGCAGACTTATTTCCATCTTTCAATTGCTTCCAAAGTATTACGTCACTCATTTATTGCTGATTATGAAATTGTAAACATTACCAAAGTCAGGTTTATGGCTATTTAACAACCTCCTAAAAACGAAAGCCTTGGTTCCCTATACTACACTCGATGTTTTATTAAGGGAAGGAATTCCGAGTTTAGTCAAAGAACCATACCATTTATCCTTTTCTTTTAACTGCACCTACCAGACTTTTGGTGCATAAAATAAATCTCGATTTTTTTTTATGATTTTGAGTACAAACTTTTTCCTCTTGTCTTTATAGGGTGTAAGTGATGAAATTACTGTGGAAAGAAAATCTTCAAACTATGTTTAATAGGAATCTCCCGACCCTGAAATTACCCACATTTTTTCCTCACCAATCGATTAATAACAATTAAAATTAAAAGAACTTATGTTGAACAGAATTTTCAAAATTAGCACCTTTATCGCAGTTGTACTTGTGTTTACAATGACATCTTGTCAAAAAGACAATTTAGACGAATTAATTACAGAAAACTTCACCGATCAAACGGAAGAAAGCCAATTTAATGCGACCTCTAGAACCGGAAATAACATACAGAACAAAAGAAATGGAAAAAGAGGGAAGTGTTTTAAGGCAGTTTATCCACTAACGCTGAACTTTCCCGATGGCACTTCTACGGTAGTAGCAGATAGAACGGCTGCAAAAGCAGCAGCCCAAGTCTGGAAAGCAGCCAATCCAGATGCAACCGAAAGACCAAGTATTGCTTTTCCATATGAGGTGCAACTACAAGATAGCACCCTTGCTACCATTGCTTCGCAAGAAGAACTAGTTGCACTTAAAGCTACCTGTGATTCAGGCAAGGGGAGAGGAGATAGATGTTTTACAAAAGTGTATCCTCTGACAATAAATTTTCCAGACGGTAGCTCGGAAGAAGTAGCAGACAGAGCTGCTGCAAAAGCAGCAGCCCAAGCTTGGAAAGCAGCCAATCCAGAGGCAACCGAAAGACCAAGTATTGCTTTCCCATATGAGGTGCAATTACAAGATAGTACGCTTGCTACCATTGCTTCGCAAGAAGAACTAGATGCACTTAAGGCTACCTGTGATGTCGGCAACGATCGAGGTGCTAGAGAAGGTCGAAGAACTAGAGGAAATCGTGGTGGACGAGGAGAAAGATGTTTCACAAAAGTGTACCCTTTATCATTAAATTTCCCAGATGGCAGCTCAGAGGAAGTAGCGGATAGAGCGGCTGCAAAAGCAGCAGCCCAAGCTTGGAAAGCAGCCAATCCAGACGCAACAGAAAAACCGAGTATTGCTTTCCCATTTGATGTAGAATTAGCTGATGGAACAATTGTAACCCTAGGAAGTGAAGAAGAAGTAGCTGGCTTAAAAGAAGATTGCCAAGAGGAAGGAAACTAAAGAGCTAGAAAGTATTAAGGGATGAGGAAATAAATAACCTCCCTTACTCCCTAAATCTAAATATTTATTATCTTCGATGGATTAATTACCATTCCCTTGCCAGTAACTGTTCTGGCAAGGGAATTTTTTTGTGGAAAAGCTGACCTTTCGAGTAGCTACCCATTTTATTAGGCGATTATACACTACTGGACATTTAGAGGTCAGAAGTCAGACCGCTTCGCTATCAGACCGACTCCGTCTGTCAGAAAAATCTCATTGTCAACGTCTTAAGTCTGACCTCTGACAGTCCCGAAAGGACGGTCTGACCTCTGACTTCTTAAAATGTCCAGTAATGTGAGGCGATTATACGACAACCATTTAATGACTTGACTGTTTTATTTAAAATTGAAACCTTAAAATGAGCTAAATTTCAGAAGATAAAGTTATTTTTTCTTAAATTTATAGAATATTATTCGCATTGGTAGATTAATAATGTATTTTGACGTTTCAAGTGAGAGGTGTAGATCACCTTTATAAAAGACTAGTAACAAAACTCAATTATATGACGGCAGTAGCGCAGAAAGCAAATAAACCTTCCTTATTTTGGGCAATTACAGATGTTGGTCGAGCGATGGCTGAATTAGGGGCTTCCCTTCCTTTCCAAAGACTATATGGAAAGACCGCCACAGGAGATGGGCATCCAGTAATCGTGCTACCGGGGTTTATGGCAAGTAAACGATCTACCGCACCCTTACGCAAATTTATCCGAAAGCAAGGATATGATGTACAGGATTGGGGATTAGGAAGAAATTATGGCAAAATAGAGTATAAAAATGCTTTGATTGCCAAAATTGACGACCTATATCAGGAACGCCAAGAGCGAATCAGTTTGATTGGTTGGAGTTTGGGAGGGGTATTTGCAAGAGAACTAGCGAAAGAACGTCCTGATTTGATCCGACAAGTGATTACCTTAGGCTCTCCTTTTAGAGCCGTTGTTAAGAAAAATAACGCCACTTGGTTATACGAATATGTGTCGGGTGGACAAAAAGTCGAAGATATAGACCCTACCTTATTAGCAGATATTCCCAATCCAGCACCAGTTCCTACAACGGCTATTTACAGCAAGGAAGATGGGGTGGTTCCGTGGCAATATTGTATGGAAAAAGAAGAAACAGATATACATCAGAATATCCAAGTTCGAGGTAGTCATTTAGGACTAGGTGTGAATCCTTCTGTCCTTCATATCATCGCTGATCGTTTGCAATATGCGCAAGAAGATTGGCAATTATTTGAACCAGGAAGTTTATTGGAGGATTTGTTCTTGTATCCTTCTTTGTAGTGGTTTTTGGATCATTATACCAAGAAAAAGGGCAATTGAAGCTTATGCTTCAATTGCCCTTTTTTTGTTTTCCATATGAGGAAACAAATTACAAAAGTTTTTAAAACTTTTGTAATCTTCCTATCGGTACCAGTCAACCTTAAAAAGTAGGACAACCAATTTTATTCCTACGCCCACCTCTACGCCCACCGATAGTGCCTGAGTCTATAAAGTTAAAGGAGACCGTGAAATTGGCAATAAAATACCAATCATTGGCATTCGTATCTCCTCTGCCTTGACCTGTCAATAGTCCTCCTGCTAAGGTTCTATTACTTAAAGAAACAGCTAATGGGGTATTGGGATCTAATGGATCAAAACTCTCTGGATCGGGATAGGTTAGACTCACATCATCCAAATAGTCCGTAAATAATTTTCTGGCGCCGACCTCTAGTCCAAGGTGAAGATTCTCCGTAACGGCATACTTTACCCCTAGTCCAAACGGAACGGCGATTTGATTTAATTCATACGGCAGTCTATCGGGATAGTCATCATTATATTGCCCTTCTGTTCCTAGTGGCTGCAATGCTATATTCAAACTATCTGCGGTGGTTGGATTAAAATTATAAAAAGCAATTCCCGCAAATACATAAGGAGAAAAAGACCCTGCATAAGGATCAAATCCCAGAATATTAAACTCCCCTGTTAGCCCCACCTCTCGAATAGAACTTTGAAAATTAAGATTCCTATTAAGGATGTCTCGATTACTGGAGTTGGCATCATCACCCGATACTTTGGTGAATTGACCATGAAGTTTTACTGCCAATAAATGATTGAGATTAAAACGCAGAAATCCGCCTGCTGCCAAATTCGTTTCACTAAACTGGAAGTCACTTGAATTGGACGCCAATTCGCCCAAGTAATTAGATCCGCCTACCGAACCACCTACTTCTAAGTATTGGGCAAACGTGGTGGCTGGGCTTATCAATAATAGGATAAATAGTATCTTTTTCATGAAAAGGATGCTGAAATCGTTAAATTTAATGTGGGGGATCAGTTTTTGAGACAGTAAATTTATGATTAAAAACACCTAAACCCCTGTTAAAATTGCCT
>CALJIQ010000468.1 GCA_937973995.1 uncultured Saprospiraceae bacterium | reverse complement strand
ACTATTTTTATTCCGTCGCCTAACGGCGACGGGACTAAGGGGTTTGGGGACAGAAAATCTAACTTGCGCCATGGCGCAAGTTAGATTTTCTGTCCCCAAACCCCTTAGTCCCGTCGCCGTTAGGCGACGGAATAAAAATAGTACGGTAGCGAACTTAAGAAGTATCTGACAGCCGTAAGCAGTCTGATTTCTGACTTCTAAAGTTTTTTGTTTCGTTACTAAGATAAAAAAAAGCTAAACCGAAAGTACGATTTAGCTTTATAATTCTAAAAATTAATTTTTTGTTGGTTTACCAAGATATATCATCTTCGGAAGTAGCTTCAGAACTGGTCTCGGTACCTGTCTCTGTTCCAGTTTCTGCCTCTGCCTCGGTAGTAGGCGTTTCAGCACCAGCTTCTTTATTTGGTACATAATCTGTATCAAACTCACCAGCGGCTCTTCTGGCTTCCCACTCTTCATGTCGTCTTGTGTACTCGTCGTAATCGTAATCTGGCATCAATTCTTCTTTGACATGGTTAATAACCTCCTCTAAGGTAGAAATGAAGCGATTGAAATCCTCTTTGTACAAAAATATTTTATGACGCTCGTAACCGTCACCGTTAAATTTTCTTGTACTTTCTGTTAGGGTTAGATAATAATCATCTCCCTTCGTTCTGCGAACATCAAAGAAGTAAGTTCTGCGCTTACCCGCCCGCACTTTTTTAGAAAAGACGCTTTCGAATCTTCTTTGGTTTCTCTCGTTATCCACGTTTTAATAATTTAGTTAAGAATATGAGTAAACTAGCGTTCTAGTTGTTATCAATGAAATCTTTTACGAAATAACGATAATATATTCAACATTACAAAGGTATGTCGGCTGAATTTAATCTATAAAGTCAACTTTTTTAGGGAGTTTTTTTTTGAAATATAAAAACATTTACCTAAAAAATTGATTTTCAGTTGTTTACGAATAAAATTTATATTTTATAAATATTTCTCAATTTGTAGGTCTTTGGTAGGATATTTATACCAATATGACCTGCACAGAGGTTTCTAAAGGGCTATTTATATCCCACCTTTCGGAATCCCAAAGGGTAGGGTGTTCAAAAAACCAATAGTAAAGTTTCCTTACTTTTAGCCACAAGGTCTAGGATAGTTTATGCTTAGTAATGAGGAAATAATAAGATGTACAATTATACTTCGTTCTTTTTCCCCCTAGCTACGTTAGAAATCCTCGCCGTACTTATGGGTATGTCTACGTTTTCTGTCTTGCTAGAGAAAAAAATAAATTATAAAAAATTGATTTCCTTAATTTAAGGAGTCTCCCAATGTCCGAAATCTATTTTCGATGAAAACATAATTTTAGAGTAAGGATGAAATTTATACATAGAAAAAAACCATATCATTATAACAATGACTAACCTAAATATTGTTTGCAAGAAAATGATTTTTTGCGCTAATATGTGACGTAATACTTAGTGATATTTTGATAGTTTAGAATAAGAAAAAAAATTATTCAAAAACTTTGCTGCAAGCATTTTTTTTCTAGCAGAATTTTATCAACTTTGTAATCCTTCTAGAAGTACAGGGCAACATATTTCCTAGAAACCTTTGTCTAAAGTATTAGACCTTTCTTTTCTAAATTCAATAATCCCACACGCATCCTGTGTAGGAATTAGCTGTTGCTAAATCAAACAGACATACAATATTAAACGAAGAAACGAACCACTATATGAATGGCATCCCTATGTCTTCTATTAGCCTTCGTTTATTTATGAGAAAAACAATTTACACTAAAAGCTTCCGTTGAGGCACAATCAATCTGGAGAATGACAAGAGACCACACTACCGTATGGGATAGCTGTCTTCAAACTATTCGCAGAAATGTGAATACTCAAAGCTTCAAAACCTGGTTTGAACCTATTCGACCAGTACGGTTAGCGGATGAAGCACTAACAATTCAAGTCCCCAATAAATTTTTTTACGAGTGGCTGGAAGAGCATTATGTTCATCTGTTAAAAACAACTATCCGAGAAGAATTAGGATCAAAAGGACGGTTGGAGTATCAAATCTTTATGGGGAGACAGGCTGCCATGAAGAAAAACAACGAAGACCGAGAGAAGTCTTCCAAGAAAGATGCGGAACCAGGCTTTATAGCAGGTTCTCAAATCAAAAATCCCTTTGTGATTCCTGGAATCAAGAAGTTAAAAATTGATTCCCAGTTAAACTCAAATTACCTATTTACGAACTACATCGAAGGCGATTGTAATCGCCTAGCTCGATCAGCAGGTCAAGCTATTGCTAAGAACCCAGGAGGCACGGCTTTTAATCCTTTAGTTATTTTTGGTGATGTAGGATTGGGAAAAACCCATCTTGCTCATGCTATCGGGAATGAAGTCCTGCAACAACTTCCTAACAAAACGGTCTTATACGTATCCTCTGAAAAATTTACCAATCAAATTATTCAATCCATCAAAAACAATGCGGTAAATGACTTTGTCAATTTTTACCAATTAGTGGATGTATTAATAGTTGATGACATTCAGTTCTTAGCCAATAAGCAAAAGACCCAAGAAATTTTCTTCCATATTTTCAATCAGTTGCACCAGAATGGTAAGCAAATCATCCTGACTTCTGATCGTCCTCCAAAGGATATGAATGGGATGGAAGAAAGATTACTCTCTCGTTTTAAATGGGGGTTGTCCGCCGATGTACAGGCGCCCGATTTGGAAACCCGTATCGCTATTCTAGAATCAAAGATTTCTAAAGAAGGATTTAATCTACCTTCCGATGTAATAGAGTTTATCTGTTACAACATTAAAAGCAGTATTAGAGAATTAGAAGGCGTACTGGTTTCCTTAGTGGCTCAATCTTCCCTTAACCGACGAGAGATCGACATGGACTTGACCAAACGGGTCATTCAAAACTTTGTTAATCAAATCAACAAAGAAATTACTGTTGATTTTATCCAAGAATTAGTAGCGGAACATTTCAATGTTCCCGTTGAAAAGCTCAAAGGGCAAACTAGAAAACGATCTATCGTGGTCGCTAGACAGTTGTCCATGTATTTGGCTAAGAAAATGACAGACAAATCATTGAAAGCTATCGGCGAAAACTTCGGAGGACGTGACCATAGTACGGTCATCTATTCTTGCACCGCCGTTCAAAATTTACTAGATACAGATGCGGTCTTTAAAGATACCGTAGCAGAATTGGAAAAGAAAATACAGCTTAGCTTGAATGGTTGAGTCTATTGTCTCATTGTTCCATTGTCTCATTGTTCCATTGTGTCACACTTGACTTTGTTTTCACATAGCAATGAAACAATAGATCAATGAAACAATGGATCAATGGATCAATGGATCAATGAAACAGTGGATCAATAGAACAATGGGTCAATAGAACAATAGAACAATAGATCAATGAAATATACAACTAAATAAACGGTTCATACTCAACAAAGAAAACTAAACCAATTTCAGTAGCCCTCTTGTGACTCCAAGAGGGTTTTTTATTGGGAATGGTTAGCGATTATTATTGAAGATCCGCTCTACGAAAAAAAAATCTATAAAGAAGGAACAAATCTGATCCAAAACCAGTTTATCTAACTGGCTTTGATACCTATCAAAAATCACTATATTAGTACCCTGAATATCTTGATTATTATAGAAAGGTTATATACCTTTGCCACCGCTTTAAAAGAAAGCGGGTATCTCTCAGAGATTCCACTAAAAATTAGGTGGAGTGGGTGAGTGGCTGAAACCACCAGTTTGCTAAACTGACGTACTGAGAAATTGGTACCGCGGGTTCGAATCCCGCCTCCACCGCCACTTCAGATATAATATAGACACGTTCGGGGTGTAGCGCAGTCCGGTTAGCGCACCTGTTTTGGGAACAGGGGGCCGCAAGTTCGAATCTTGCCACCCCGACGAACATTAGCCGTTGTAAATCAGTGATTTATGACGGCTTTTTTGTTTGCCGAATTTTAGCCCCAATTCGCCCGTAACACATTCGTAACACACATTGTCTATTTCCTACCTTTCGTAACACATTCCAATAAGTAAAAACAGTATTTCAATGAACTACTTTGTTCACCTACTACTGAATTGGCACTAAGGCTATACTGGCACAAGCGGCATTAGTGGCACTTTGGTACTTAGATCATTGATAATCAATTGAATGAAAGTGCCAAGTTTT